>JBEKRA010000309.1:0-3459 GCA_049519195.1 Verrucomicrobiota bacterium | reverse complement strand
GATGAGCGTCTGCGTCATCAGCGACTCGACGAACCAGCCGGTGCTGAACAGCGCGGCGGCGTAAGTGTGGTCGGCATCGGCGGCATGAGCAAAGCGCGCGGCCAGCCCCGTCGGCGGCATCAGCCCCAGGCCGCTGCATTTGAAGAAAAACCACATCAGGCAATACGTCGTGTAGTCGAAAATCGAACTGATGGGGCCGATGAACATGATGAATTTGGCAATTTCGCCCATCGCCCACGGACGCGGCTTGGTGATCTGCTGCGGGCCGACGTTGTCCGTCGGAATCGGCACCTGCGAGAAATCGTAGAGCAGGTTGTTCGTCAGCACCTGGATGGGCTGCATCGGCAGATATGGCAGCCACGCGCTCGCGCCAAGCACGCTGAACATGTTGCCGAAGTTGGAGCTGGCGCCCATGCGGATGTATTTCAGGATGTTGACGAACACCTTGCGGCCTTCGAGCACGCCTTCCTCCAGCACCATCAGGTTTTTTTCCAGCAGGATCATGTCCGCGGATTCCTTGGCGATGTCCACCGCGTTGTCCACGGAGATGCCCACGTCGGCGGCCCGCAGCGCCGGAGCGTCGTTGATGCCGTCGCCCATGAAGCCGACGACGTGCTTGTTGCGCTGGAGCGCCTGCACGACGCGCTTTTTGTGCGCGGGTGAAAGGCGCGCGAAAACATCCGTGGTTTCCACTTCCAGGGCGAGCTGTTCATCGGTCAAATTTTCCACCTGGTTGCCGATCAGGATTTTTTCCGCGTGGATGCCGACTTCGCTGCACACCTTGCGCGTGACGAGGTCGTTGTCGCCGGTCAGGACCTTGACGGTCACGCCGTTCTGCCGCAGCGCGGTGATGGCTTTGGAGGCGGAATCCTTCGGTGGATCGAGGAACGCCAGGTAGCCGGTCAAAACCAGGTTGCTCTCGTCCGTTTTGGAAAAAGTGGTTTGCGCGCCGAGTTTTTTCGTGGCCACGGCCAGCACGCGGAAGCCATCCTCGCTCAATTCATCCACCTGCTGCACCAGATCGCCGACCAAAACCGGTTCCATCGGGAAAATTTCACCCTCGCTTTCGAAGTGCGTGCATCTGGCGAAAACCGCCTCCGGCGCGCCCTTGGTGAGCAACTGCCGTTCGCCGTCCGGATATTCGATGGCCACGGACATCATGCGGCGCGAAAAGTCGAACGGGATTTCGTCCACCATCCTGTATTCTTCGAGGGCAAGCTCCTTGTGCAGTTCCCTGTATTGCAGCACGGCGCGGTCGAGGAGGTTTTTCAGGCCGGTCTGAAAATGGCTGATGAGGCAGGCGTCGCGCAGGACGGTTTCACTTTCGTTTTTGAAAACATCGCAGTGCAATTCGAGGATGACCCGGTCCATTGTCAGCGTGCCGGTCTTGTCGGTGCAAAGCACGTCCATCGCTCCGAAGTTCTGGATGGAATTCAGCCGCTTGACGATGACTTTCTTCTTCGACATGGCCACCGCGCCTTTGGAAAGGCAGACCGAGACAATCATCGGCAGCATTTCCGGCGTGAGGCCGACGGCCACGGCGAGCGCGAATTTTAGTGACTCCCACCACGCGTGCTTGGTGAACCCGTTGATGAGAAAGACCAGCGGCACCATGATCAGCATGAACGAAAGCATCAACCAGACGAATTTCTTCACGCCCCGGTCAAATGCCGTGTCGGTCTGTTGTCCGGCAAGGCTGCTGGCCATTTTGCCGAAATAAGTCTGCGCGCCGGTGGCGACGATGACCGCCGTGGCCGCGCCACTTTCCACGCTCGTGCCGAGAAAGCAGAGGTTGGTGTGCTCAATCGGCTGGAAACTGGTCTGCGGATCGCACGTGTCGGTTTTTTCGACCGGCATGGACTCGCCGGTGAGCGTGGCCTGGATGATGAACAAATCCTTCGCGCTCATCAGCCGCACGTCGCCGGGAATCATGTCGCCGGCGGACAATTTCACCACGTCGCCGGGAACGAGCTGTTGCAGCGGAATTTCTTTTTGTTGTCCGTCACGCACCACGGTGGCGGTGACTTTGATCATTGCCTTGAGCTTGGCCGCCGCGTTGCCAGCGCGCGTTTCCTGCACGAACCGCAGTGACACGCCCAGAACCACCATGACCATCATCAACACGCCGCCGGCGTAATCGCTGCTGCTTCCGGCTGTCATAAAAGTCACGATGGCCAGAACGGTCAGCAGTATCACCAGTGGGTTGCGGACGGCGACCCACAGGCGGTGCAGCCACTCATGCCTTCTTTCCTGCGCGACTTCGTTGGGGCCGTATTCCTCCAGCCGCGCCGCCGCCTCTTCCTCGCTCAAGCCCGCGGGCGAGGTGCGCAACTGTTGCAACACGGCGGATATTTCCCGCGTCGCGGCATCACGGAGCGCATCAGAATTCTTCTGATTCGTCGAATTGTTTTGACTCGCCATTGAATTTGAGCGGTGGTCGCAAAGAAATACAAATACTACAAGCCGGGCTGCCTTGGCCAGCTTCGGCTCATCCTTTTTTCAAAAATCCAACCGCCGTCCGCTTGACCTTCCAGCCAAACCGCCCTATTTTGGACAATGTTCGGGGAGCCAACCTGCCGTCCATTTGGACGATGAAGGCTGAGAGTTTCGCGCGGAACGCGAAAGACCCGTTGAACCTGACCCAGGTAATGCTGGCGTAGGAAAAGCCAAATTCCTTCCCAGCTTCCGGGTTGCAAGCCAAAACCATGATCGCAACCAAAGAATCGTTCGAGCCGTCCACCCTCCGCAGTGGCCCTGCTACGGAGGACGGGCACAGCAGCGAGCAACTGCCCGGCGGCAAAAAAGTTTTTGTTGAAGGCAGGATTCACGCCGGCATCCGCGTGCCGATGCGCGAAATCGAAGTGTCGCCGACCAAGTCCTACACCGGGGCGGTCGAGGCGAATGCTCCCGTGCGAGTCTATGACTGCTCCGGGCCGTGGGGCGATCCGGATTTCAAGGGCACGGTGGAGGAAGGACTGCCCGCGTTGCGCCGTGAATGGATTTTGAAACGCGGCGACGTGGATGAATACGCCGGACGCCCGGCGCAGACCATTGACGACGGCTATCTGTCCGAACAACACCGCGGCCTCGCCCAGGCCAAACATCAGGATGAAACGCCGTTCCACCTCCGTAAAACCGCCTTGCCGAAGCGGAAAATTCTCCGCGCCAAACCCGGCAAGGTCGTCACGCAACTTGCCTACGCCCGCGCCGGCATCATCACGCCGGAGATGGAATTCATCGCCATCCGTGAAAACATGGGAATTTCAAATCTCAAATCTCAAATCTCAAATCTTACGGGCGACAATGTTCGCAACGACCTTAACAAGCAACACGCCGGCTCCTCTCAAATCTCAAATCTCAAATCTCAAATTGCAGATTACACCCCCTCCGTCTTCCGCCGCTTCCCGCAGCGCATCCCCAAGGAAATCACCCCGGAATTCGTCCGCTCCGAAGTCGCCG
>JBEKRA010000308.1:0-3461 GCA_049519195.1 Verrucomicrobiota bacterium | reverse complement strand
CTTTCACAGCGTTTGCTTCGCGCGCGCCACCAGCGCCTGTTCTTCCGGCAGGAGAAAGGCGTTTGCCGATTTGTTCAGGTAGATGCGCGCGGTTTGGGTGTCTCCCGCCGCGGAAAGAAAAACCCCGTAATAAGCCGCGCGCAACGGATCATCCAGCCGGTTGAGTCCCAGCGCGCGCAGCACCTGCGCCGCTTCCTGCGGACGGCCCTGGAGGTAAAGTGAAAACGCGTGGGTGGAGGCAAACACCGGACTGTCCGGCTCCGCCGCGTGCAGCTCCGCCGCGGTTCGCCGGGCATCAGCCACGTCCGCGTCCAGCAGCAGGGACACCATCGCATAATTGTTCCGCGCCACCGCGTCCTTGGGATTCTGCTTGACCATGGCCCGGAAGACCCGCCTCAATCCGGCGGTGTCGCGCTGCCCCGCGTATAAATTCTCGAGGGTGGTCAGCGGCCAGCTTTCGCCCGGATATTTTCCGGATGCGAGCCAAAGAACGTCCTCCGTTTCTTCCTTCCAGCCCCATCCGGCGGCCATCCTTGCCAGCGTGTTCAACGCCGCGGGTGATCGCGCCCCCAGTTGGACGGCCTGCTGCCAGATGGGGGATGAATAGCGTTTGCTGTCATTCTCCTTCCAGGAGGCAAAGGACATCAAGCCGATGCGGACGGGGTCCAGTTCCAGCCACCGCTCCTTTTGCAGGTAACCCGTCAGCCCCTTCCACTGACCGAGGGCCACATAAGAATCGGCTACGGCAATGGGAACCACCCCTTGCTTGTTGAGCCGCGCGGGAAGACCGTTCACCCAGTCCAGAGCCTGCTGGGCCAATCCGCAGCGGTTCATCCACGACGCCAGTTCGCCGACATAAAACGGGTTCTCCTCCGCTGATTTTTTTGTTTCGCCCAGAAAGGTTTGGAAGCGGGGGCTTTTCTCAACATTCAGGATGGCCAGATGCACAATCCGGTCGCTGAACGAAGCCTGCTTGTTGGTGAGGATTTGCTGCGAAATCGTTTCGGCGCGTCCGTAATCGCCGAGTGCGGCGCTCTCGGCCACCAATGACCGCGTCGCCAGCAGGCCGAGCTGCCGGTCGGTGCGGAGCAATTCCAGCGTGGTCCGCGAATCCTTGATGAGATTGGTATTTCCCGATTGCAGGCGGACCACCGCCAGCGACATTCGATTCACCGGGTCGTCCGGGTTCAGCTTCAGCGCTTCCGCATAATGCTGTTCCGCCGCCTGCAAATTGTTGAGTTTGATCGCCAGCGCGCCCGCCACAAGATGATACGCGGAATTCTGCCGGGAGGCCAGCTCCATTTCATTCAACACCCTGGTCGCGGTGGGAAATGGAAATGCCTCCGCCTGAAGCGCCGTCCGGGCCAGAGCCAGGCGGTTGGTGGCATCCGGATTCAAAGCCACCAATCGCTGCCGCCACTGGAGCGCGTAGGGCGAGCCGAAATAATCCGCGAGGTCGGCGATGACCCGGATGCCCGTGGTGTCGTTGGGATTCATCACGAGCACCTGTTGCGCGCGGAGCAACGCCCGCGAAAAATCGCCGCTCGCCGCATACCGCTGCGCCTGCATGGCGTAATTCCGCTCAACGTATTGGCGGTAGCGCGGCAGGCCGTATTTGTATCCGAACACCATCGCCGCAACCAGGCACGCCAGCGTCACCCACGTCTGCCATCGCTTAAGCCGGTGCTGGATGCTCCGCCAGGCGAGATCATGCGCGGCGCTTCTGCGAATCTGGGAAAATAATCCCTCCACCTCATCCAGCATCCAGCCCATCTTGCGTCCGAGCCACGTCCGCCGGAACCAGCGAATGCCGCGGCGCGTCAGCCACACCGGCCGGCTCACGCGGTGATACGTTCCATAACCATAACCGTAGCCGTAGCCGCCCGAACTTTTCACCAGCGGAAAATACCAGTCAAGAAAAGCGTCGGCCCAGGCCCGGCATTTGCGGCCAAGCCGTGACGAATTGACGCGCCGCCAAGCGCTGATCCAGGCCAGTTGCAGCCGGCTCCGGCGGCGGTGGCCGTAATCATACCCATGATGCGCGTCTTTTTCCTGGTTGGGCGGATACCACCAGTAATAAAACCGGTCCTCCAGTTTTTTGTAACCGCGGCCGAGAAACGAGCGGCGCACAAACCGTTTCAGCCAGCGCCAGTCCCGGACCAGCCGGTGGAGGCGCTTTCCGCCGTGATAGGAGGAATCGGTCTTACCCTCGGGGGAAACGGGATACCACCAGTCATGCCACCGGTATTTCAGCGCGCTGAACGCCGAACCCACAAACGAATTCCTCGCCAGACGCCGCAGGCGGCGCCACAGCCACTTCACCCGGTTTTGGCGCGACGGGCCGGAATAGCCGGAATAGCCGTGCGACCTTTCGGAAACGGGAAACCAGAAATCATACAGCCAGTCCGCCAGCGGATCGAACATCCGGGGGAAATGCAGGCGGAACCACCATCGCCCGCGATGGCGCGACGCGCCCTCCCGCCGGCTGTCGCGCGACCGCTCCGGTTTTGGATTTTCAGACTCCGTGGCCATGCCGTGGTATCGCCAATTTGTTGAAACTGTTCCTGCTCAATCGTATTTAATCCAGTCGCAGAATAACGAAGCCGTTGGACCGCGGCAAGCCGCAAAAACGGGCGCCAGCGGCCTGATTTGCAGGCGGCGATGTGACTGGTCGTTTGGGTCATCGTGTCCACCTATGCCTGCGCGCTGCATTTGCAGGGCCGGGACCAGGAGGGACCCGCCGCGCTGCAAAAACTGAAGCCATCGCAACTCGAACAACCGTCCGTGTCGCTTTACTACGGCGTCCTGCTGCGCGCGGCGGGGCGGATCAACGAAGCCGCCCGGTTCCTGGCCCTCGCCCAAACCGTGGCAGTTTGCTGCCGGAAGAAAAACGGCTGCTGTCCGGAACGATGACCAAATGAGTTTAGCATGGAACCATGCCGCAGGACAGGCGTCGCGCCTGTCTCTAACTTTGGAACATCGGTCTTGGATGAGTGGTTTCGAGGCGTGGACGAGGAACACCAAACAGCAAGTGGCGTTTTGATGAAGATGGAGACAGGCGCGACGCCTGTCCTACGCTGTGGATTACGGCCAACCTGACACGTTCAACTGCATCTTTCCGGTTAAGCGCGTGTCTGAAAATCCCAATTTTGTCAGCGCCGGTTGGCGGTTCAAAATCGTTTTCCTGGATTTCCATTTGCGCCCTTGCGTGCCTGACCGGCGTAAAAAAAATGCGGCACTCAAAGAGTGCCGCGATAATAAAAGTAACCAAGCCAAACGCGCTCAAGCAACGGTCTGGCTGCGTTTGCGCCAGAAGGAACACCCCATGCTGATTCCCACCAAGACAAGCAACAGCCCGCCCGCCAGCCAAGTGCCGGGTTCTGGAATGACATCGTAAATTATTTCCCCATAGAATAATCCATTGGGCGTGCTTCCCTCAAAAAATCCATCGTTGCCAGTGA
>JBEKRA010000307.1:0-3468 GCA_049519195.1 Verrucomicrobiota bacterium | reverse complement strand
TTAGCCGTTTGGGCCGGCGTTTGCAATTCCGCATTCAAGCCATGCAGCCTGATCCGCATGGCGGCCGGGATTTCGCGGTGGCGCGAGCGCGGCAACGGCTGAATTGCAACGGCGTTTTTCGTAGTGGCACGGGCATCTTGCCTGTGTGTTTCAAAAATAAATCATTTCGCCGCAAAAATTCCAAAACCTGAACCGCACAGGCAAGATGCCTGTGCCACTACATTTCAATACGGCAACGGGAATTTCGCCGTCAACTCGCGCACGCGGGCGCGGACTTTGTGCGCGGCCTCGACATTTTTGATGTCCAGCAGCACCTCGGAAATCATGTCCGCAATCGCCGCCATTTCCGCTTCCTTCATGCCGCGCGTCGTGACGGCGGGCGTGCCCAGCCGGACGCCGCTGGCCTGGAACGGCGAGCGCGTCTCAAACGGAATCGTGTTTTTGTTGACGGTGATGCCGGCCTCGTCAAGCACCGCCTGACATTCCTTGCCGGTCAAATTTTTTGCGCCCACGTCCACGAGCATCAAATGATTGTCCGTGCCGCCGCTGACGAGCCGGTAGCCGTTGTGCTTCATGCCGTCGGCCAGCGCCGTGGCGTTCTTCAGGATTTGCTGCTGATAATTTTTGAATGACGGCTGCAAGGCTTCTTGAAAGCAGACGGCTTTCGCGGCGATGACGTGTTCCAGCGGCCCGCCCTGGATGCCGGGGAAAACCTGCGAGTCAATTTCCTTCGCGTTTTTCTCGCGGCACAAAATCAATCCGCCGCGCGGCCCGCGCAGGGTCTTGTGCGTCGTCGTCGTCACGAAATCCGCGTGCCCGACCGGACTCGGATGCAGGCCCGTCGCGACCAGGCCGGCGATGTGCGCGATGTCCGCGAGCAGATACGCGCCGACTTCGCGGGCGATTTCTCCCATGCGCTTGAAATCAATGGTGCGCGGGTAGGCGCTTGCGCCAACGGTGATCATTTTCGGTTTGTGCTCGCGCGCCAGTGCGGCGAGCTGGTCGTAATCAATCCGCTCGTCGTCCTTGCGCACGCCGTAGTGGACGATTTCGAAAAATTTGCCGGAGAAATTCGCCTTGTTGCCGTGCGTCAGATGCCCGCCGTGGCTCAAGTCCATCGTGAGCATCTTGTCGCCGGGCTTCAGCATGGCGAAATAAACCGCCATGTTCGCCTGGCTGCCGGAGTGTGGCTGGACGTTGGCGTGTTCCGCGCCGAACAGTTTTTTCGCGCGGTCAATCGCCAGTTGCTCGACGGTGTCAATGAATTCGCAGCCGCCATACCAGCGTTTTTTGGGATAGCCCTCGGCGTATTTGTTGGTGAGCACGGAGCCTTGCGCCTCCAGGACGGCGGGGCTGACAAAATTTTCGCTGGCAATCAGCTCGATGTTTTCCTGCTGGCGCAGCCGCTCGTGCTCGATGGCCTCGGCGACGGCGGAATCCACGTTGCGCAAACGCAAATTCGCGGGCGCGAGGCGGACATCAATTTTATCAACGCGGCGTTCGTGGCGGCCACCCTCGAATTTCGCGGACATGAAGGTGTCCACAATTTTCTTTGCCAGTTCCGGGTCCGTGTCGCCGGCGAGGCACAGCGCGTTCACGTCGTTGTGGCGGCGCATCATCTCCGCGGCATGTTCATCAAACGCCTGCCCGGCGCGCACGCCGGGAATCTTGTTGGCGGCCACGTAAATGCCCACGCCGCTGGTGCAGACCAGCAGGCCAAGCTCGGCGCTGCCGTCGGCGACGGCTTGCGCGGCGGGCAGGACGAAATCCGGATAATCGTCCGCCGGGTCATGCGTGTGCGCTCCAAAATCCTTGAGCGTCAGGCCGCGCGCGAGCAGATGTTTTTTCAGAGTTTCCTTCAACTCAAAGCCGCCGTGGTCGGCGCCGATTGCAAAATTGACTGGCGCCGGTGTTTTTGCGCCCTGCGGCGCGGACAGAATGTTGTGTTGTTCCATAAATTTCAAAATTGACGCGATGCCTTGTTCGATTTGTTCGCGGCAATGCGCATACACGTCGTAAGGGCTGCCGATCGGGTCGCTGATGTCTTTTTCAAACGGTTCAAGCGACTCGTCAAATTCGCGGAGCAAAAATGTTTTTTCCGCCGCCGCCGGATACAGCAGCCCGATGGTGTCCACGTGGCTGTGCGTCATGCCAAAAACATAATCCGCCTGCCGCAGCAGATCCGCCGTGAGCGCCCGGCTGCGCTGCGCGGAAATGTCCACGCCCAGCTCGCGCATCGCCGTCACGGAATGTTGCGTCGGCGGCTGGCCGTCCACCGCGCCAAGGCCCGCCGAAAGCGCGCGGAAATCTCCGCGCCCCTCCACGGCCCGGCGGAACAGCGCCTCGGCCATCGGGCTGCGGCAGACATTGCCGGTGCAAATGAACAAAATGGTTTTCATCCCGCTAAACCTTAAAATTGATTTGCAAACGGCCAGTCGTCAACCTGAAATCAGGGATGCGACGCCCGCACGACCGCCAGCCCTTTGATCAAATCCACCGCCCGCGCCAAAACCGGGTCGCGGATGAACGGTTTTTGCGGCCCGATTTTCCGCGGCGGCGGAAGGTTTTCATCCCCATCGCCGTCCTTGATTTTCGCGCGGACCAAATCCGCCTCGCTGGTGCGGTCCACGAACGGCAGCAGATTGTTGGTTGCCGCCGGGGAATTGGTTTTGTCCGGAGCCGCCGCCGCGTAGGGATTTTCCATGAGAACGCGCTCGTCCTCCGGTCCGGCGGCCACAACGATGTCCGGTTGAAGCGGGCCGCCGGTGAATTTTATCTCCCGCGTCGCGCTGCCAAAAATCAACCCGTCGCGCGCTTCATGCAACATCGCCGCCAGTGCCGCCGCCTCGCCGCGCGTTCCGCCATTCACCAGAATCGCCAGCGGCAGCTTCTTTGCCGCAAACAGATCAGCCGCCGCTTTTGCCGCCTCAACATCGTCGCCGTCGGCAAAGCGCAAATCCAGGATCGTGCCCGCGATTTTGTTTGAAACCGCCAGCGCGCCTTGGGCCGTGCGGATTTCGTCCGCCAGGTTTTTTTCAATGTGACTGACGCGGAGATACGCCACGTTGCTTTCCAGAATGGCGGATTTGACCGGCGCGGTGTTGGTCGTGTCCGCGCGCGATGAAATTTGCGCCACCAGCAATCCGGCCAGCGGCGCTACAAAAATCCACGGGAAACGTCGTGTCATTCTGCATCCAAATTGCGCGAAAAAAGCGGGAAAGTAAAGGTGTTCGTGGCGGCAGGCATCCTTGCCTGCCGTAGAGCCGGGCTTCCAGCCCGGTGGGGAATCTCGCGTTTCCCGGTTCATTGGAAATTCCGCAAGTCACGGAAGATTTATGCGCTCCATCCGGGCGGCAAGATGCCGCCCTCTACGTCAGGCGCGGACGCCTGACACTACAATTTTTGTCGGATTCCGGCATCCGGCGGCGATATACTTTTGAAAATGACAAGCGATTTGGATTTGCTGCG
>JBEKRA010000306.1:0-3484 GCA_049519195.1 Verrucomicrobiota bacterium | reverse complement strand
GTTGGAGACGTGGTCGCCGCCAATCGCGAGGACGCCGGTGTGCTTGATGACACCGCCGACATAAACGACGTAATCGGTGGCGCCGCCGCCGATGTCAATGACGAGCGCGCCGAGTTCCTTCTGCTCGTTCGAGAGGAGCGCGAGCGATGCGGCAAGGCCGTTGAAGACGACGGCATTCACATCAAGCTGCAAGCCCTTGACGAGGCGGATGGGATTCTGGAGGCGGTTCGTGTTGCCGTGAACGACGTGGACATCCACTTCGAGCCGCGAGCCGAGCATCCCGACGGGATTGGTGATGCCGTCATGGCCGTCCACGAAGAAATGCTGGCGGATGGCGTGGATGACATTGTTCTCCGTGGGCAAATTGATGGCCTTGGCGTTTTTGACGACATCCTGAACGTCGTCGTCGGAAATCTCGCGGTCTGCGGAAACAACGGGATGGACGCCGCGATTGTTGAAGCCGCGGATGTGGCCGCCGGTGACGCCGAGATAAACGGTGCTGATTTCCGCGTCGGCCATTTTCTCGGCCTCAACGATGGCGTTCCGCACGTCCTCCTCGGCCTGCTTGGGGTCCACGATCTCGCCCTTGCGGACGCCGCGCGAGCGCGCCTGGCCGAGGCCGATGATGTTCAGCGCGCCGTCGGCGGCCTGTTCGCCAACGACGGCGCAGACTTTCGACGTGCCTATTTCCAGACCGACGATGATGTTCGAGTCGTCAAACATTGTTCCCTCGCGTTTGTGCTACAGTTGAGTTTTTCGGCGCGGCGACAGGCGCGGCGCCGGCTTGCATCCAGCGCACCGGCACGTTGTTAGTCACCGCCAGGTCCGCCGAGGCGATGTCCCGGTTGTTGCGCCGCCCCAGATCGTAAATGACGCGCCAGCGCCGCAATTGTTGCTCCAAATTTTGCAGACCGAAAGTAATTTCGCCGCCCTGCCCCGTCGTGACGACGACGACACCCGGCGCCGAAACGTCCATGCGGCGCAAATCCGCCAGCCCGGCCATCGGCGAACGGCCAAACGCGGAGATCAATTGCAGCGCCGCCCGCGCCTGCGGCGACGCGACGCGATGCCCCTGCTGCAATTGGGCGAAGTTCAATCCCGTGATGACCGGCAACCCGCCGCCCTTCATCTGCGACAGCGGCACCTGGCACAGGCTCGGGTCGAGCGGCTGCATGACGACGCCGGCGGCATCCAGTTGAAACACGCAAATCGCGAGACCGGTTGCGTCGTTGACGCGCGGCATGTTGACCTGGGCAATCGGCTTCCGCTCGGTCACGCGGATTTTCAGCGTGCGCGGCAGGACGCGTTCGACGGAAACGGAATCAATCACCGGCCAGAATTCAAGTTTGTGTTTCACCACCGCCAGATCAAGCTTGATGAGATTCGCGCCCGGTTGGACGCCCGACCATCGGCGCAACTGATCCGGCGCGATGACGCCGTCGGTCTGCACTTCCACCCGCTGGATGGCGAACTCGGCGTTTTCATAGACGAATTTGTCGAGCGCCCAATCGCCCGCGCGCCAGAGGAGATACAGCCCGAAGACCGTGACGACCGGGACGCCGATCGCCATGGTCGCCAGACGGGTGCGCGTCGCGCGCACCTGCTCGGAGCGCAGCCTCACGTCGAGCACGCGCCCGCGGCCCAACCGCCGGTTTTTTTGTTCACGCCTGAACCACATAAATTTAATGACGAATGAGGAATGACGAATGAAATTTAGGCGCCTGTGCCGCCATTTGACATTCGTCATTCGTCATTCCTGATCCGCCACAATTTTTCGCGGTTCGCTGGAGCGCCAGATCAATCATCCGCTGGCAAAGCTCCGCGTAATTCAGCCCCGCCGCCGCAGCCGCCTTGGGCAGCAGGCTCGTTTCCGTCATGCCCGGCAGCGTGTTGACTTCCAGCACGACCGGTTCGTAGTGGCGCAGGCATCCTGCCTGTGCGGACCGGCTGGAAGCCTGTCCCGCTTCACGCACCATCACGTCCACGCGCGCATAGTCGCGCCCGCCAATTGCCTTGAACGCGCCGAGCGCGGCGGCCTGAATCCGTTTCGTCGTCGCGGCATCAAAATCCGCCGGGCAGAAATATTCCGTGCGGCCGGCGGTGTATTTGTTCCGGTAATCGTAGCTGCCGGCCTTGGGCCGGACTTCCACAACCGGAAGCGGCTTGCCGGCCAAAATGCCGACCGTCGTCTCGCGCCCGATGATTTTTTCCTCAACAAGAACTTCCGAATCAAATTTCAACGCCTCTGCCAGCGCACCCGGCCAGTCAGCCGCGCGCTCAACGAATTGCAGCCCGACGCTCGAACCCTGCCGCACCGGCTTGACCACCAGCGGCAATTGCAAATTGTTCGGGAGCGCGGCTTTTTCAGAATCCACAACCAGAAATTTCGCCGTCGGCACACCGGCCTCGATGCACAGTTTTTTCGTCAGCACCTTGTCGAATGCGATGCGGCTCGATTCGGCATCGCAGCCGGTATAAATCACTCCGAGCTTTTCGAGCTGCCTCTGGACCTGGCCATCCTCGCCGTAAGTTCCGTGCAGCGGCGCGAGGCAAACAACGTCCGTATCCGGCGGCAAAACCCAGTCCGGCGTTTTGGGATCAATTTCAAAGACCGAGTGGCCGAGCGAGCGCAACGCCATCACCACGCCCGCGCCAGAGCGCAGCGACACTTCCCGCTCGGCGCTGGGGCCACCGAGCATGACCACGATTTTTAATCGTTGATTCATTTTCGGTTTTGCTCCCGGTGCCAAGAGTCTTTACGACTTTCTCGCCAAGCGTGCCAACCCAAAGGCAAGTCGTGAAGCTCGGCAACCGATGAGTCCAATTCAATAATTTCTTTCAAGGCAACAATTGCCATATCTTCAACGCGCGCATCTTCAAGCCCCAAAAATTGCCAACTGCCATCATCCTCATCGTGTGTCACGTGTAAAATCGGATTTCGTCCAAACACGATCGAACGCAAAGAAAAAACTGCTAGATTCTTTGGGTCTGCAAATGGCCAATCTGACAAATTCAAATCCTCGCCAATGATTTCCACTTCCGTTTGCAATTCAATCCCACGTTCGGCTTTCGCCTTCGCTTTCAACATTTCAATCAGCTCCAAAACGTCGCGCGCCGTCGCGTTCCCGTCGTTGACAATGAAATTGCCGTGTTCCGGCGACACCACCGCGCCGCCGACGCGCGCGCCTTTCAACCCAAGTTCGTCAATCAGTTTGCCCGCCGGGATGGAAGGCGGATTTTTGAACGCGCAACCGGCGCTCGGCGCGGCAGGCTGCGACGACCAGCGTTTCTGGCTGAACGCGCTCATCCGCTGCGCGATGGATTCCGGCGAATCCGGCCGGCCCTTGAAAACCGCGCCGAGCGCGATGTGATCCTTTAACGTGTCGCATCTTCGATACGCCACCGATAGTTCCCCGGGCACAAATTCGCGCACGTCGCCGTTAAGATCCATCAGCCGGACCGATTCGACGACATCAAACGCCGC
>JBEKRA010000305.1:0-3505 GCA_049519195.1 Verrucomicrobiota bacterium | reverse complement strand
GGACTCGAAGGTTGGCGGCGTGAGATTGGCCGCGTTCATCAATTCGCGCATGACGCGGATGCCGCTGCCTTTGGATTCCGCGAGATTGGCGTCGTGCAGCACAGCGGCGATGACCGGATTGCGCGTTTCCGAACCGGGTTCGCCCAAACGGTCTTCGGCCACGAGCGAATGACCCGGATTGCGGATTTCGAGCCGGTTGGCGTAACGGATAATTTGAACCGCGCCATGCACGCGGTAGGAACGGTGCATGATGGCGTTCACCACCACTTCGCGGATCACGCGGTCAGGCACCAACGGAATATCCTGCCGCTGAATCTGGCCGGCGGGGAGCAGGAACGCTTTCGGCAGATCGTCCAGAATGGCATTGCGTGCCTTACGGATGGCGGAAATGAGCGGAGCGCGAATTTCAATGGTGTCGAACCGCCGTTCGGGGTCATTAACCCATTCGCGGCCCGGCACACGGATGTAATCCACGCGCATCATCGGAAAGAAGCGGCGCAGCGCGATGGCTGTGCCAAACAATAAAATGCCGGCAACAGTGGGGCGAATCACGTCGTTGTCTTTGGTCGCGCAGCAGAGTGCCAGCAGAAGTTCTTCATCGTTCCACTTTATTTCCTCGGCCTGCGGGTTCGCTTCAGCGCGGAGTTGGCGATATTCCTGAAGTGCTTCGGGCGCGATGGCAGTGAGATCGGCCCCAGTCACAACGCTGCTGTCAATGGTCTCACCACGACGGTCGTGATAAAAGACCAGCAAATCGTCGTCGGTGCAATGAACATCAGCGGAACCTTGCCGCCGGAATGCGCCCTTGGGCAAACCTTGGGCTTTGAAATACAGCGGTTTTTGTGCTGGCGCGAGTTCAGGCACAAAAACTTTCAGCACGGTCTTTCCGTTGAGGGTTTCCGGTTCTATTTCGACACGAATTGGCTGATTGAAGACAGAAGCGCATTGACTGACCAAGTCGGCGCTCACCCGGTCGGGATTGGGAACGCCGACGGCTTCATACGTTGGCCAGAGCGTGCCGGGAGCGAGTTGGACACCCAGCAGCAACCAGCCTCCGTCCAGGCCCGGTTCGTTTGCGAAGGCGCAGACGGTTTCCATTACCTGCTTGCTCAACTGCGACGCAGTTTTGGCCTCGATCTGGCTGTGCTCGTCGAGCGCGTTCAGTTGTTCGAGCAACTCGCGGGCGGTCATGCCGTTACCTCCTTGAGCAGTCGCATGATTTCATCCTCCGCCTTTTTCAAATCCGCATCAATGACTTCCAGTGAACGTGGCGGCGTGTAGCGATAAAAGTGCCGGTTGAAATTGATCTCGTAACCCACCTTGTCCTTGCTGCGGTCCATCCAGGCATCGGAAACGTGCGGCAACACTTCGCGGCCGAAATAATCGTCAACGCCTTCCGTGAGCGGAATGTTTTCGAAGTCGCGCAATTGCCCGTCCACGACGTAACGAAGCCGGACGCGGCTGCCGTCGGCGTCCTGTTCCTCGAACCAGCCAGCGAAACGGTCAGCTTCCGAAACGGTCTCGCCCTTCTTCAGCGGTTCGACTTTGGCGATGACGGTTTGTGCTTTCGGGTCGGTGAACACAAAGAATCGGCGAAACTCGCGCTCGGCGTCCTTGCCCAAACCGCTCAACCGCTTAAGATGCGGGGCAATCCTATCCACGATGACGTTCCAATCCATCCATGCTTTGCGTCCAAATTCGGCCATGAGTTCAGCGAACCACGCTTCCAACTCTGCGGGTGCGGCCATGCGCTCCTCGTCTTTTTGGTGCGCTTCGGCGATGGCCTTGAGCCATTTAGCTTCCTCGTCGGCATTGAGTTCCAGCCGCAGCCGCAACGGGCGTTCGACGGTTACGCGCGTGTAGCCGAAATCTGCATTGTCGAAAATCTTGCCCTGCCCGCCTTCGCCAAACCGCCCAAACAGCCGCACGATGTCGGCGATCTGGTCCGGTTCGCCGTCCTTGCCTTCGCCGATTTTGCGGCGCTTGTTGCCGAGCGAGCGGCGCATGGGAACATAAATTTCGCGGGCGTCCACGAGTTGGATTTTCCCTTTGCGGTGTTTGTCCTTCCGGTTGGTGACAATCCAAACATAAGTTCCGATGCCGGTGTTGTAGAACATCTGTTCCGGCAGCGCGACAATGGCCTCCAGCCAGTCGTTTTCGATGATCCACTTGCGAATGTCACTCTCACCGCTGCCCGCACCGCCGGTGAAAAGAGGCGAGCCATTGAACACGATGGCCAGACGCGAGCCGTGCTTGTGCTGCTCCGGTTGCACCGGCTCAAATTTGCTGACCATGTGTTGCAGGAACAGCAGCGCGCCGTCGTTCACTCGCGGCAGGCCCGCGCCGAAGCGACCAGAAAAACCGAGTTTGTTGTGTTCAGCTTCGATTTCCTTTGCCTCTTTCTTCCAGTCCACGCCGAAAGGCGGGTTGGTCAAAAAGTAATCAAATCTTTCGCCGGAGAACTTGTCTTCCGTGAACGTGTCCCCGAAACGGATGTTCTCACCCGTGCCGTTGTGATCCACCTGTTTGATGAGCATGTCGGAAGCGGCGGTGGCAAAGGCGCGTTTGTTGTAGTCCTGGCCATAGACAAAGAGTTTTGCGTCAGGGTGATGCTCGCGGAGATAATTTTGCGATTCGGCCAGCATTCCGCCGGTGCCGCAAGTGGGGTCAAGGAGCTTGCGCACCGTGCCCGGCGTGGCGAGCAACTTGTCATCGTTGATGAAAAGCAGATTCACCATAAGGCGGATGACTTCGCGCGGCGTGAAATGGTCGCCAGCGGTTTCGTTGGCCAGTTCGTTGAAGCGGCGGATGAGATTTTCAAACAACAACCCCATTTCGATGTTGTCGAGATTATCGGGGTGCAAGTCCGCGTCGCAGAATTTGGAGACGACGAGGTAAAGAATGTTCGCCTCGCGCATCTTTTCGATTTCATTGGTGAACTCGAAATATTCGAAGATTTGGCGGACATTGGCGGAGAAGCCGTTGATGTAGCTGGTCAGGTGCTTGTCAATGTGGTCGGGATCGCCCTTGAGCTTTTCAAACGT
The DNA here is from genome assembly GCA_049519195.1 of Verrucomicrobiota bacterium. Classification (GTDB taxonomy): domain Bacteria; phylum Verrucomicrobiota; class Verrucomicrobiia; order Limisphaerales; family UBA11358; genus UBA11358. The sequence continues at coordinate 461 of JBEKRA010000305.1, read as the reverse complement.
GAGCGGGGAGTGATTGTGGAAGCGTTGACCGGCGGCGCGGTTCAGGAATTTGTCAAGGGCGTCATCGTTGAGTTTGCCGCCCTTGCGTTTTTCGCGTTCGCGCAAAACCTTGTCTTTGGTGGAAGCCAGCACGCAATCGAAACGCCGCAGGATGGTCATGGGCAGCATGACGCGCTCGTATTGCGGGGGACGGTATGGGCCGCGCAGCAGGTCGGCGATCTGCCAGATGAAATTGGAAATCTCGTGATGATTCGCCACGGCGCAAGAGTGTGCGCTGGAAATCCGGCAGCGTCAATTTCCGTCTGCGCTGCGCTTCGGCGCGACAAGCCGCGTTCAAAAACAAAAAGCCGGAACTTGTCGTTCCGGCTCTTGATTTGAAAAGTTTTTTTAAGTCCGCGCCGCCGGCCTCTTGGCGGCCTGATCCAGAATCGTGTCGAGCACGCTCTTGGGCACCTGCGAGA
>JBEKRA010000304.1:0-3508 GCA_049519195.1 Verrucomicrobiota bacterium | reverse complement strand
CGCTCATTGTGCTGGACGTGATGCTGCCGGGCTTGAGCGGCTATGACATTTGCAAACGGCTCCGCGCGAAAAAATATGCCGCGCCGATTCTCATGCTCACCGCCAAGGGGCAGGAAATTGACAAGGTCATCGGCCTGGATCTCGGCGCGGACGATTACGTGACCAAGCCCTTCGGCGTGCGCGAGTTGCTGGCGCGCATCCAGGCATTGCTGCGCCGGAGCGGAAGTTCCGCTTCCAATCAAGCCGATGAAAAGCCGTTCAAAATCGGGGATGCAACGATTGATCCGAAAACCTTTCAGATCAAACGCGGCAAGACGACCGAGGAACTCACGGCCAAGGAGGTGAAATTGCTGCAGGTCTTCCACGCGCACGCCGGCGAGGTTTTGTCGCGCGACAAATTGCTGAACGAAGTCTGGGGCTACAATTATTACGGAACCACCCGCACACTGGACCAGGTCATTGTGCAACTCCGCAAAAAACTCGGCGACAACGGCAACGAACCCAGGCACCTGCTCACCATTCATGGCGTCGGCTATAAACTGGTTTTGTAAGCCGCAAGGCGGTCGCTTAAGATGGCAACAGCGGTTTTAGAGCCTGTCTGAAAATGTGGCGGCGGGCGTCCCGCCTGCCGTAGAGGGCGGCATCTTGCCGTCCGGAAAAAACCGTTCACTTGGCGGAAACGCCCCATTTTACCGGATTGGCTGTGGGCGAGGCTTTTGCCGCCGGGCGGGACGTGCCGGCTCTACGTCAGCCAAGATGGCCGACGCCACCATTTCAGACACGCTCCTACAAAGCTGGCGGCGGCAATTGGATTTCCGGCCGGATTGACACCGCGTTTGTGCCGGGGAAATCCGGAGGCGCGGGAACCGTCACCGGTCTTTTGGCGAGCCATTGCACCGCCCGCGGAACAATGGTTTGAACCGCCGCGCATCTCATGCTCGCGGGTTGCACGTCGCCCTTCCAGACGTGGCCGTAGGTGGAAACATAAACGCGGCCCTTGCCATAGCTGACCGTCCATTCCACCGGCCACAACCATCCCTGTCCCGGTTTGGAATCCCGCGCGTAGGCCAGCACGTTTACATTCTCCGCCGGGCCGCGCGCATAATAATAGACCTCCAGGCCGGGTGTGAGCCACCGGCGCGGCATCCCGGCGTGAATCGGATCGTCGCCGAGCCGCGTGATCAGCACGTCGCCGCGCGTGCCATGACCGGTGCCGCCGCCTTCTCCGGGCGGAATCCGCACCAGCGAGCCGTCGTCGTTCACGCGGATGGCGGTTCCGTAACCGGCATTGCGCCAGCACAGTCCGACCATCCGCTCGTATTCCTTCCAACCGACAAAGGCGTTTTCCGCCGAATGAAAAATATAAACCCCGCCACCATTCCGGACAAAATTCTCAAAATCTTTTTTCACCGTCTCCGGCCACGGTGGGCCGCTGCGGTTGATGTCGTTGCAATTCTGGATGACGACATCGTAATCGGAAAATTTCGGATGCCACGAAGCCCACGCCGGGTTGTTGGTCTTTTCCGGCGCGGTGCTGACGGAGACCTCGAACAAACCGGTTGGCGCGAGGATGCCGCGAATCAGCGCCGTCGTCTGCCGCCAGTCGTGGTTGCTGAACCCGTCCACAATGAGCACGCGGACTTTTTCTCCAGAGGCACCGGCATGTGATGAAACACAACTGGCTAGCAGAGTTGCCGCAAAGCAGAGCCAGAGACGACGGCTCATGCCGTGATGCTGGAAGCATGAAATCTACTTGTAAATTGAATTAGCGTGCGATCCACCCGCCACACTTTTCAACCGGCGTTTGCACCATTGCCGCGACGCGGACTTGATGGCGCCGGCGGCTACCGCACATCGCGCCAATCGTTCACGGTCATGAAGTTGGCTTGTTCCCATTGAGCGTGTCCGTCAAAATAAAGGAGGTTTCCTCCAAGCCCATGGCGGGCGTGGGCCACGCGCCTCTGGGGATTCAAGGTTTTGCCATCGGCCTGATAAGGCAGATGGTCGGCGCTCCAAATATCGTTAAGCTGGTCGCTGCCCCCGATCACACCCAGGTCGGTGATGATCGGACGCCACGATCCGTTTTCGTTCTCCGCCAGATAAATCGTCTCAATCGGCCGCATGATTTTGGTGATGGGTTGCAGGCCACCCAATTCCATGCCCGTTGTGTCGGAGGCGGTGCGGAAGGTCCATCCGTTGACCACATAGCAGACTAATTGCCTCGGTTCGGGAAAGCTCGGGCAGGAAAAAATCTTGGTTCGTGAAAAATTGGTTCCATTGCTTAGGAGGGGCGTCAACACCTGCCACCAAAGCGGGTCATTTGCACGAGGAACCACCCCGTCGTTTTTGTCGGCAAACATGATCATGGCCAGCCCCATTTCCTTCAAATTGTTCAGGCAGAACACTCGCTTCCCGGCTTCCCTGGCTTTGCCCAACACCGGCAGGAGGAGCGCCGCCAGAATGGCGATGATGGCGATTACAACCAGCAGTTCAATCAATGTGAACCCGCGGTGCGGGCGGAGTCTCCTTTGAATCAACATATTGAAACTTTCTCAATTGCGACCGCCGGTTGGCGATGATTATTTTTCCATAAGAATGCAGTGGGCAAATTCCCGCTGGAATTGTTGCGCCGGGATTACGGCCATCCTGCCGCATTTTGAATCCGGGTCAAGCATGTTCACATCGCCATCCCCTGCGGCTTAACGATCTAATCCGCCGCAAACAAAACTGGCAAGGTCACCACATGATCCACCTGCCGGTCTGATCGTCCAAATAAACAGCCACGATTGGGTTTGGTGAGGTGAGGTCTCTATTTCGCCGCCAATGTCACTTCGATGGCCGCTCTGACTTCCGTTGAATCGGGTTTCACCGGCGAACTGAAGCGGTTCAGGATCTTGCCGTCGCGGCCGATCAGGAATTTGGTGAAATTCCAGCCGATGTCTCCGGGGAACGGCGAATCCTTGCCCGCCAGCGTCACATAAAGCGGATGGCGGTTCGCGCCGTTGACTTCCAGCTTGTCGAACATCGGAAAAGTCACGTCGTATTTGCCGGTGCAGAATTGTTTGATCTCGGCGTCCGTGCCAGGCTCCTGACCGCCAAACTGGTTGCACGGAAAACCGAGCACGACCAGTCCCTGGTCCTTGTATTTCTGGTAGATCGCCTCCAACGCGGTGTATTGCGGAGTGAACCCGCACTTCGACGCGACGTTGACGATGAGCAGCACCTTGCCCTGATATGCCTTGAGCGAAGTGTCCTTGCCGTCAATGTCCTTGAGTGGGATGTCGTAAATGGAACCCGCCGCAGAGGCGGAAATGACCTGAAAAATCAGAATGGCGGCCAAAAGAATGAGTGTTTTCATGCCGGGAAAATGCTCCACAGCCGACTAATTGACAACAGTCCCAATTCTAATCTTTGGTTTAACGCGCAATCCACCCGCCGCCGACCACCAGATCATCCTGATAGAACACCGCCGCCTGGCCGGGCGTGATGGCGCGCTGGGCCGTGTGCA
>JBEKRA010000303.1:0-3512 GCA_049519195.1 Verrucomicrobiota bacterium | reverse complement strand
TTGACGCGCAGCGGCTACGCTGGGTGAGCGGTGGTGGAAAATTAAAACCCCATAGGGGTTTTATCAAACCGGACGCGGGTGGATGCAACCCCGTTGGGGTTGAAATATTTTTGGACGGCGACCCAGGGTAGCTCGTTCCTCGCAACCTTGGGCTGGATGATGCAAACCCGTTGGGTTTGGTCATGACAAAACGGCTCCACGTTTTGCCGCGAACCCAATCATCCATCGCATTCAGCCGGAGCAGGCAATGGCTGAAATCCAAGACGGGCGTGCCTTCTGGAATCCCAACGGGATTCAATCATCCAGCCCAGCGTTGGCGCGCAGCGGCTACGCTGGGTCAACGTCCCAACAAATTCATCTACCCTGAAAGGGTTGAATCAAACCATCGTTCCACCGATCCAACTCCTTCAGAGTTGTTGATTCGTCGCTCAATTTCCCAGGGTAGCTCGTTCCTCGCAACCCTGGGCTGGATGATGGAATCCCTTCAGGATTCTGAAAACGCGCGGCACCGGCTGGATGATTCAAACCCGTTGGGTTTGGTGTCGTTCCGTTTCGATTCGTCACCCGGCGTAACCGCTCCGCTCCAACAACGGGCAGAATGATTTTATTCTTTCAGGATAAAATTGACTGCACCATCATCACGCCATGCCACAGTCCCTCGCCAAAATTCTGGTGCATACGATTTTCTCGACCAAAGAACGCCGGCCATTTCTGCGCGACAAACCGCTCCGCGAGGAACTGCACCGCTACATTGGCGGCATTCTCGCCCGTCACGATTGCCAGCCGCTCATCATTGGCGGCGCGGAAGATCATGTTCACATGCTCTCAACGCTGTCGCGCACGGGCAACTCGGCGGACATGGTCAAGGAAGCCAAACGCGGTTCATCGCTCTGGTTGAAAACCAAAAATTCCGACCTGCGCGATTTCGCGTGGCAGAACGGTTACGGCATTTTCTCCGTCGGCTTTTCACAGGTTGAAACCGTGCGCCATTACATCGCCGGGCAGGAGGAACATCACCGCAAGGTTTCGTTTCAGGATGAATACCGGGAATTTTTGAGACGGTATGGAATTGAATTCGATGAACGGTTCGTCTGGGATTGATTCAACCCATCAGGGTTGGGAAATTTGTTTTGGACGATAACCCAGGGCAATTCGTTCCTCGCAACCCTGGGCTGGATGATTCAAACCCGTTGGGTTTTGTAATGGAAATGCCCCGGGAAATTCGGTTGCATGGCCGGACGGTTTGGACTACAAATCAACCGGAGTAGCCAAGCGAAGGAACTTTATGAGCGCATCATTTGAACACGGAAACCGCCGGAACCTGACGCGGCGTGAATTTGTAAAACTGTCCGTCGCCGCGGGCATGGTGTTGAGCGTTGCGCCGGGGTGTGCGGCGGAAGTCAAAAACGAAATGCCATATCGCACGTTGGGCAGCACCGGCGAGAAGGTTTCGGCCATCGGCCTGGGCGGCTACCATATCGGCATCCATGATGACGAAGCCGAAAGCATCAGCCTCATCCGCGCGGCGCTGGATCGCGGCATCAACTTTCTGGACAACTGCTGGGATTACAACGGCGGCGTGAGCGAGCTGCGCATGGGCATGGCGTTGAAGGACGGCTATCGCGCCAAGGCGTTTCTGATGAGCAAAATTGACGGGCGCACCAAGGAAGCAGCCGCGAAGCAGATTGACGAATCGCTAAAACGCTTGCAGACCGACCACGTGGACCTGATGCAGTTCCACGAAATCATCCGCATGGAGGATCCAGAGAAAATATTTGCCGCTGGCGCTGCCATGGAAGCGATGTTGGAGGCAAAAAAAGCCGGCAAGGTGCGTTACATCGGATTCACCGGGCACAAGGATCCGGCGATGCATCTCAAGATGCTGCAGGTTGCAGATGAGAACAAATTTCACTTCGACGCGGTGCAAATGCCGTTAAACGTGATGGACGCGCACTTTCACAGCTTCGAAAAACAGGTGTTGCCGGTGCTGGTGAAGAACGGTATCGGCGTCCTCGGCATGAAATCGCTGGGCTTCGGCGCCATTCTGCGGAGCAACACCGTCACCGCCATCGAATGCCTGCATTATGCGATGAACCTGCCGACGTCGGTCGTTATCACCGGAATGGAACGGATGGAAATCCTCGAACAGGCGCTCGAAGCCGCGCGCACGTTCAAGCCGATGACGCCGGAGCTGGTTGCGGCCCTGCTCGCCCGCACCGCCGATGCCGCGGCGGATGGCAAATTCGAGACCTTCAAAACGACGACAGGTTTTGATGGCACCACCCAGCATCCTCAATGGCTGGGGTGAAACTTTGCACGTTCCTCAAAATTCAGAAACCAGTTCCAATTTGGGGATATGTTCTGCTGCAACGAAATTGTGCGTTTGCAAGCCTTCCAAATTTATTACCACTCCAAACTTGTGTTGATACAAATGGCTGAAGCAGGGTGTTAATGAAATGGCCGTGAACACGACGGTTTTCAATCACGGGAACCTTCTCAAATTTTGATATGCGCCGGGCCGTTTTCTGTGAATAAGCAACCCTTGACACCCCAAACCTTTGTATGTTACAAATTCGCAACCACAATTAGCAGTGGATTTATGCGTTGCCCCAAATGCGGCTGTCAGGAAGACAAAGTCATTGATTCGCGCGCCTCGCGTGAAGGCGCGACCATCCGCCGCCGGCGCGAATGCGAAAAATGCGGCCACCGCTTCACCACTTACGAGGAACTGGAGCACGAGGGTCTGATGGTGCTCAAGCGCGACGGGCGGCGCGAGGAATTTTCCCGCGAAAAACTTTTGTCCGGCATCAAAAAGGCCTGCCAGAAACGGCCCGTCAGCCCGAAGGTGATGGACGATCTGGTGGATCACATAGTCGCCGTCGTGGCGGAAAAATTCGAGAGCGAAGTCCCCGGCGAATTCATCGGCAAAATGGTCATGGACGGTCTGCGCGATTTGGATGACGTCGCTTACGTCCGGTTCGCCAGCGTCTATCGCCGGTTCCAGGAAGCCACCGACTTCGTGCAGGAGGTCAAAAAACTGGAGGCCGCCAAATGATTGCGCTGCAATCCGACTGCCTGCTCTTCCGGCTCGCCAATGGCGAAAGCGTTCCCTGCTCGGCGGAGATGATCAGTTTTGAAATCACCGGCAATTCCTGCGGACTGCTTGACCCCGAAATGCTCCACCACGCCGCCGCGTCCGTCTTTCATTATTTCAGGAGCGAACTCGAACGCGAAACCGTCACCGTCGGCGAATTCGCCGTTGCGCTGGAAAAGGTCCTGCGCCGACTCGGCTTCGTGATCCACGCCGGTGGCATCGAATCGCGCCCGCCGGACGCCGGCGCGACCGACCTTGGCCAGCTCGCGCGCGAATCCGCCGACAGCCTGGAACTTTTCTTTTTCCCGCGCCTGCGCAGCGAGCTTCGCACCCAGCTCCGGCAATCGCCGTGCGTCGTGCGCTTTCGCGGTTTGCGTGGCTGCGTCAAGCAGCTTGCCGGCGCGCGCCGCTGGAGCCA
>JBEKRA010000302.1:0-3515 GCA_049519195.1 Verrucomicrobiota bacterium | reverse complement strand
CGCCGCGCTGCCGTGGCTGCTGCGATCCAAGGCGCAGCACGTTTTGCTGCTGCTGGCTTTCGGCATCTGGTTCGGACTCGAAGTGAACGAGCGCACCGGCTGGATCTATTGCGGCAATGACGAACGGCAGCTTCTGCTCTACTCGCTGCTGGGACTGATTTACCTCGGCGCGGGCTGGCTGTTGCGGCGCGGCGCGTTCGCGGATTTCGCGCCGCCCACCGAGAAGCTTGGCCTCTTCGCGTTCCTCGTCTTTTTCTTCCCGCTCACGTGGAAGGAGGTCTTCGATTGGCGAAGCGGTGACATCAATAACTGGATTTTCCCCGCGCTCGGCATGGTCGCCATCGTCCTGTCAGCGTTTGGCTTGAAAAACCTCCGCGCGCTGACGGCGCAATGGCGCTGGACATGGTTCGCCGCGTTGATTGCCATGATGATTTTCATGGCGACGGCGTGGTTCGGATTGTGGCAGACCGATTTTAGCGGCGGCCCGCGCTATTATTACTGGGGCCAATCATGGACCTACCTCATCGCCACTCTCGCGCTGTTTGTTTTCTGCCTGCTGCAAATCCAGGTCGGCCTCCAGGAACGCTCGGAATTTCTGGTGAATCTCGGCATCGTGTTCGTTGCCCTCGACATCATCGCCGCCTATTTCAGTTTGTTCGGCTCGATGGCGCGGACGGGCCTGATGTTTTTGATTTCGGGAATTTTCCTGATCGTCTTCGGCGTCTATCTCGAAAAGAAGCGGCGCAAGCTGATGAAACAAATCAAAACACAAACCACGGGAGTAAAATCATGAAAAATCCAATCACAAAAAACAGTTCGTTCCGCGCGATGGCCAGGCCGATGATGCTGGTCCTGCTCGCGACAGGCGTGTGTCATTTTACGGCTGTCGCAGAACCCCAAGCCGGCGTTGCGCCGGACCAGCGGCAACGGCTGGAGTTGATGAAGATCAAGGGGCCGGAAGACTCGCTGACCATTCTCCCGGTGCGGCTGGCGGGAAGACCTTTTGATCGCGTGACCGAAGTGGTCGGCCTGTTGCTGGAGCGACAGGGATTAAAAAACATCGAGCTTGGAAAAGCGCCGCTGGAAGCTGTGAACTTGGCGGACTTGAACAGTCTTTCTGTCGCCGTCGGTGAGTTTGTGAAGGCCAATCCGATTACCACCAGCTATGCGCTTTACGCCGAATACAATGGCGACCGTCAAACTGGATTGAATGAACTGCGCGCGGTCGTCGTGGACAAGACTGGCGCTGTCGTTTGGACGGATCGTCAGACGCCGCAGGATGAAGCGTTCAAGAAATTGGGGCAGCCAGACCCCATGGAATTGTCCGTTCTGCTCGTCGAACAATTAAATCCGCAACTCGGCCTCAACGAAGCAACGGCCAAGGCGGCCAAGCCCGGCAAGCTGGCGGCCATCATGGATCAGCGGAGCGGCCTGCCTCCCGAAAATGAAAGAGCGGCCCTGTCCGAACGCCAGCAGACGATGAAGCGGGCACTGCCCGGTGCAACCTTGCTGGTCTATCCGGCGCGGATTGGCGGGAACAAGACCAGCATTCCCAGCGCGACCAACGTCGTGCGGCTGCTTAATCAAGCGGGCCGGTGCAAGGCCGTCCAAGCAGACCAGGCTATCCTCCTCAAAGCTTCGCAGGCCGACCCGAACGAACTGAAGTCGCTGTGGGATATGGCGCGCGAATTCCGGGATTATGTCCGCGCCAATCCGCCCGCGACCGACTATACGCTTTACGCGGACTACGTTTTCAATCCGCAAAACGCGGAGCAGGGCTTTGTGCATTTCGTGGTGTGCGATCGCAAGGGCGAATGGGTGATCGTGGATATGCAGAACTCGCATCAGCCCGATTACCAGAGCGTCGGGATCATTTCCCGCGACCGCTGCGACCAATTGCTCGTAAAACGTCTGAAAAGTTATTTTCAATGAATACCATTGAAAAAATGGCATTGCGGGATGGCCAAATAAAATTGAAACGCAATCAAAACAAAAAATGAAAGGAGCAAAATTATGAAAAATCCAATCATAAAAAACAGTTCGTTCCGCGCGTTGGTCGTGTCGGTTTTCATGGCCATTTTTGCGTGTGTCGCCGACGGGCAGCAGGGCGCCGGCATTTCGAAAGCACAGGTTCAGGCGATGTTGGACTCCATTGACAAGGCCTGTCTCAACAAGGACGCCGCAGGCGCGGTTGCCAATTATGCGAGCAATGCCGTGATTACGGCCACGGTCGTCCAGAACGGGCAGACCTACACGAACCGGCAGAGCCGGGACGAATATCTGCATGTGCTGGAAGGCAGTTTGAAAAATACCGCCGATTACAGCCTGCAACACAAGGATGTTGTTATTGAGATAGCGCCCGATGGCCGGACGGCCAAGTGCCGGTTCACGCTCATCGAAAAATGGCGCGGAAACAACGGCGGAATGCAGGAGGGTGACACCAAAGAGTCGCTCTCATTTTCTTTGCTGGATGGCAAACTCCTGGTGACAAAAGATCATTCTGATGTCACGGTCATGGCACAAGCTGGCGCTCCAGAAATCAACCCGCCTGCCAGCAGCGCCGTTCACGCGGATTATTCCACACCGATGGCGGCGGCGAAGTCATATTTCACCGCTGCGCAGGCCGGAGATGCTTCCGCAATTAGAAACGCCTGCATCGGAAGCAGCGAGCAAAAGGAAATGACCGTCCAGTTCATGCGCGGGTGTCTGGCCGCGGGCAAGCTCGATGCGGCGGCCACCGCCCGGTTTGGCCGCGACGCGACCGTGGATGCTTTCAAGGACGATCTCCGGCGAACGGCTTCGATGATGACCGACGCGCTGGTCGCGCTGACAAATTGCGAGGTGAAGATTGACGGCGCCAACGCCACCATCACCGCCAAGCCGGGCGCGGCGGGTTCACTGCCCGATTCAGTCAAACTGCAAAAAGTTGCCGGCCAGTGGAAAGTATTGCTGGACCTTGATGTTTCCAAACAGGACTTCAGCACCGACCTCATGGAGGCGATGGCCACCAGCCAGGAAAAGTGCGCCGCTGGCATCAAGGCTGGACTCTACAAGACCGCCGCCGAAGCGGCACAGGCGCAGATGTCGGCCATGACCACTCAATATATGCAAAAACAAAAGGCTCCTGCCGCCGGACAAGCCGAAAAGCCAGTCGGCAAATGAGCGGGCAGTTGTCGTCTAAATAATCAAAATTGTGACACTCAACCAAAACCAAAAATGAAAGGAGCAGATTATGAAAACCAAATTCAACAAACACACTTTGCTGTTTTGGACCGGGCTGATTTCCTTGTTGTTGTTGGCTGGCTATCGCGGATTTGGCAACCCGCTGCCGTCAGACAAGCTGGCCTTCGTCGGCCTTTGGAAAACCTCAACCGGCTATGGGCTGGATTTCAGCACCAACGGCACGGTCAGAATCACCGAGGATTACCAGCAGAACGAACTCAAAGGCACCCGTTTCGAGCGCGGCTGGAATTCAGATAATGTTCCGATTGAACCGGGACCGGGAGGCAGCGGTT
>JBEKRA010000301.1:0-3528 GCA_049519195.1 Verrucomicrobiota bacterium | reverse complement strand
GTTTATGGCGAAATGGCGCGCAAAATTTCGCCGGGCGAAACCGTGCGCCTCCTCGTCCGGCATCCGGCCGAGCAAAAACTTGCCGCCAGTCATCTCAAACGGGCGGGTTGCGATTTGAAAAACATCCGGTTCGTCGCGCATCCGACCAACCGCGGCTGGATGCGCGACACCGGGCCGGTTTTTGTGAAACGGAACGCCGAGCATCGCTCGGCAAGTTCGAGCCGAGCAATGCTCGGCGCTCCGGTCAAATCCGAAACCGCCATTGTTCATTTCCATTTCAACGCCTGGGCCAGGGACAATCACTGGCGTAAGGACCGCGCGATTCCCGAAATGGCGGCGCGACTGCTCGGCAAAAAAATATTTCACGCCCAATGCACGGCGCCGGCTTCACTCCGCACTCCGCACTCCGCACTCCGCAATTTCGTGCTCGAAGGCGGCGGCATCGAGGTGAACGGGCGCGGCACGCTGCTCACGACGGAGGAATGTTATCTCCATCCGACGATCCAGGTTCGCAATCCCGGCATGAAGCGGGCGCAATACGACGAAGTCTTCCGGCAATATCTCGGCGTCAAAAATCCGCTCTGGCTGCTCAAGGGGCCCGCCGGCGACGACACACACGGGCACGTGGACGACATCTGCCGCTTTGTGAACCGGAAAACGCTCGTGCTCGTCCGGGAAAAGAACCCGCGCGACATCAATTACAAACCGCTGGCCGAAAACTGGGAGCGCGTGCGTGATTTCCACCTTGAGGATGGTTCAAAGCCTGAAATCGTGCCGCTGCCCATGCCCGCGCCGCTGTTCTTTGCCGGTCGCCGGCTGCCTGCGAGCTACGCCAACTTCTACATCGCCAATGCCTGCGTCATTGTGCCGACGTTTAACGACCCTAATGACCGCATCGCGCTGGGCATCTTGGGCGAATTGTTCCGGAACCGGCCGGTCGTCGGCATTCACGCCGTGGATTTGGTGCTCGGCTCCGGTTCGCTGCACTGCCTCACGCAGCAGCAGCCGGCATGATCCACCGGCCGCAAAAAGCCGTTTCCGAACCGCCGCCGTCCTAATTCGTTGATGAAAAATCACTTGTCTGAATAACCGCCGTCTTAAAATGGTTTGCTGCCGAGATGGCTGGCGGCATGTCTCATAACGTCTCATAATGTCCAGCAACGGGACATATTTGACAGAAAAATGGACACTTTCTTTTTGACAGCAACACCACCGACAGCTATGTTATTTAGGTTAAGCGTTGGGAAAGGTCAATACATGAGTGGTTCCCACGGAAATTAGTTTAAATGAAACTTATGCAAAACAGGCATGGCGACTTCCGGCGGAAAGCCGGACGATCCCATTTTCCAAGCCAATGCGGTCATTCGCGCTCCGTAAGAGCGCAGGGTTTGTATTCCTGGTAAGCTGCCTGTCTCTTCCGTATTTCCAGATTCACAAAGACTCAAATCGCCTTATGAAAACCCGTGTTCCACGCCAGTCAACCCGTCGGACGATTCAACTCCGCCGCCCCGGCTTTGGCCTTTTACACGCAGAGCCGCTGCCCCTCCATCGTCCACCCAACACCACCCGTTTCCGGTTTGTCGCCCTGTTTGTCGCCGCGCTGCTGCTCCTGGGTGACAACGCGTTCGCCGACACATATACCCTTGACGCCACCAGCGTGGATTGGAACCGCGGAGAAAATATTTGGATCAATGAGAATGGCAACCCCGTGCAGACATATTTTACCGGGGTGATTCCCATTACCCTGACCGACACGAACACCGGGCAGACGTGGAATCGAGACACACTGTGTGCGGACCTCTTCGTGGACATTTATATTGGTCAGACATATTGGACCACGGTCCTGTCACCAGCCGTTGTGCCGGGCAGGAACCTGCCCAGGGCGGCGTGGTTGGTGAACAATGCTCTCCGCCCGGCGGAAAATACGAATTATGTCTCCCAGTTGCCGCGATCGGATTGGGTGACCAATGCCGCACAGGGCGCCGGCATCCAGTTGGCCATCTGGGACATCGTCGAAGACGGTGGCGATGGTTTATCCGCCGGAAAAGTGCAGGCCTCCACCGGCACTCCGACCCCGTCGGACGTGCTTTACTGGGCCACCAATTACGAGGCGTTGAGCCTGGGTAAATCCTCCTATTCTGCCTACGTTTACAGCAACGTGGATGACACGTATGGCCCGGTTGGCGGGGTCGCCCAGATGCTGCTGGGACCAGAGTTTACGGACAGCGGGCCTGCGACGTTCTTCAGCATCGGCAACCGGGTATTTAACGACAATGGCGCGGGCGGCGGCACGGCCAACAACGGCATCAATGATGGCGCCGAACCGGGTATCGCAAACGTAGTTATGGACATCTATGCGGCGGACGGATCGGGCAATCCCACGGGCAGCGTGCTGGCCACGACGATCACCGATGCCAGCGGCTATTACCGCTTCGACGGCTTGCCCGCCGGAACCTACGTGGTGGTGGTGGACGTGTTTGGTTCGGGCGCGGCGCTCAACGGCATGGTCACCAGCACGGGCTGGAACACGAATCTGACGCTCGCGGGCGACTTGCGCGATCACGGCAAAGACGCGCCGCTGGTCGTAGGGTCGGTCCTGCCGGGAGGGATTGCGAGTGTGCCGGTCCAGGTAGGCATCGGTTTGCAGCCCAACGGTGAAGCCACCTACGGTTTAGGCGCGGGAACCAATGGCCCGAGTGGCGATGCCAGCGACAACCTGGTGGTGGACTTCGGCTTCCATAGCCCGTCGCCAACGGCTGCGGTGATGGCGTGGCTGGGCGCATATGTGGACACGAATGGCCAGGTTTGGGTAACGTGGCAGACCCTCTCCGAAGACGATTTGCTTTACTTTGATGTCTTGCGGTCGGCACCGTCGTCGGACGAGGCAACAGATGTGACACCCGGTCTGGTTGACGCCCAAGGAGGGCAAGATTCCGGGCACCTCTACCAAGTGAAGGACTCGCCGAAGCTACAATTGCCCGGCAAATATACCTACTGTCTGGTGGGTTGGAACAGTGACCTAACCACGAACGTGTTGGGGTATGCAACGGTGAACCTGACGACAAACAATGCGGGTGCGATCCGCATCACCGGCATACAGGCACAAGCCAGCGGGATGCTGGTGCAGTGGGTGGGTGGTAAGCCGCCATATACTCTGGAAACTCAAACCAACCCCGGCGGGAATTGGATGCCGGTTGGCCCCGCGCAACCGGGCGAAACCGAGGCGGTGGTGCCGGCGAATGGCTCCAGCGGATTATTCCGTGTGAAAGGCGGCGGCGAATAAACTTGAGATTCAACCGAAATGGCGTAGCATGACGCCGATTTTGTATTCTCATGGAACGAATTGACTTGAAACAAGCCAGATCGTGGTGCCGGATGCTGCTGGCGTGCTTGCTGTTGGCGGGATTTGCGCCAGCCGCCCAGGCGGGGTTGTTCACCGGTGCTCTTGCTCCAGACAACTGGTCAACGTGGAACGCGACTGGGTTCGTGAATGACGGCAGTGGACCCGTGTATTATCCCGGCGGGGCT
>JBEKRA010000300.1:0-3532 GCA_049519195.1 Verrucomicrobiota bacterium | reverse complement strand
GACAGAATTTATCTCATAGATTCAGCCGGGCTAAAGCGTTACTTGCGTTAGCGCATGGAACTGTTCACGCGCCGGACGGCGGCAGGATTTCCAGCCCGATTTTTTTCGCAATCTCCATCCCGCGCGGGATGTTCGGCCCATAGTTATCGAACGAAACAGGGTTGCAATCGAACACGGCGGGGATGCAACCTTGTAACAATTCATTCGGTTGGTGCGTTGTATGCGATGACGTCGTGATTCGAGAACTTGAATTCCGAGCCTTGTGCCGGCGGCACAGCGATGAAATTTACCGCTATGCGCGTTCTTTGTTGGCGAATCAAGCCGACGCCGAGGACGCCACGCAGGAAGTGCTGCTGCGCCTCTGGAACCATTTGCCGAAGATGTATCCGTTCAACTTGAGAGCGTGGCTGTTGAAAACAACGCGGTATTATTGCCTGGACCAGATCCGCCGCCGTGCCAGCGCAGCAACGCCGATTCCGGTTGATGAAATGGAGCTGGCCGAACAGCCGGATGTGGCGGCGGTTGATCCCAGTGCGGCGGCCGATTCCAGTTTGCGCCTGGAGCAGGCGAAAAGGTTGCTGCTGAAATTGCCGGAAAATCTGCGCAGCGTTTTTGTGCTCTATGAAGTCAATGGCCTGCGCTATCGCGAAATTGCCGAGGTCCTGGGAATGCCCATCAACAGCGTCAAAGTCTATCTCCTGCGGGCGCGGGAGAAGCTTGCGGCCTTGAGAAATGAGGAAGAGCCATGCAAAGAGATCTGTCACAATTAACCCGTGAATTGAAAAAAGAAACGTGCCCCCGCCGGATCCTCGATGAAGTTCAACGGCGGGTGTCAGCGGATGGACATTCGCCCGGCTGGACACGGGGCCTCATCTCAGCGGTGGCGACTGTTTTGGTGCTGGCGTGCTACATTTTGATTTGGCGGTGGCCGGCCGGTGGGAACATGCAACAGAGTGCCGATTCACGCGCCCGCACGTTGCAAAACCGCGTGCAAATCGCAAACCAGGCAGCGGTTGCCATGGAATTGATCGGCAGCATTGCCGCCAAGGCCGGCGCCCAATCCGGGAAGGCAATTTCCGACCACACTCTTCCGCCATTACTGAACAGTCTGCAAGCAGCAGAAAACAAAATCAACCGTCACATCAAACTATGAAAAAAATAATTGCCCTATTGACGCTTGCGGTGTTGACCGCAAGTCCCTTGACCGGCTTCGGCCAGGCCCAGATAGAAAGCAATCCGGCATACCTGCCGATTGACAAGGTGCTGGATTTGAAGGCCAACCCGCCGCAGGTAAATGTGAACCTGCCCCAATTTCTTCTGAAGGACGCGCTAACGGGATTGAACAATACAAATCTGGCAAATTTGGGAATCGTGGGCACGGAACTCCCGGACCTGGTCAAAGATGTGAAGCTGATCCGGGTGCTGGTTTTCGAGGGCAATAAGACCAACCGGGCGGCCCTGAAGAAAGCCATGAAAACGCTCCGGACAGAACTGGACGCCAAATGGACATCCGTTGTCAACGTGGTGGACGATGAGGACAACGTCGGGATTTACGTCATGGGAGACAAGTCGGGTGAAGCCGTGGCGGGCGTGGCGATCCTGGTTGATGATGGGGACGATGCGGTGATTGCCAATGTGGTCGGGAACGTTTCGATTGGGAAATTGATCAAGGTCGCGGCGCAATCGAAAATGGTTCCAAAAGACCTGCTCAAAGATTTGCAAAACGCCGGCGTGGAACAGGACGAGCCAACTGCTCCGAAAAAGGACAAGGCAAAACATCACAAAGAATCGAGCGACACACCCGCGGCAGATTCAACGGGTGTGACCAATGCGCCGGCTGAAAAGTGAAAAAGTCCCCCGCCGGGCTTTCACTCGGCGTGCGGCAGAATTTCCAGCCCGAATTTTTTCGCCATCTCCATCACGCGCGGGGATGTCCTGCGGTTGCTGCGATTTGTGCAGACGGCCACTACCGCGCCGATTTCCTCGAAGCCCGACAGCGTGATGATGAAGGTGGAAAAACTTTTCAGCAGTCAATAGTTGCTCAAGGAATCTGCCGCGTGCGGTAAAATCGCGTCGGCAGGTTTGTGGCCAAAGCGTCCACGAAATCAATCGCGCCGGCGCTGTTGGTCAGCAACGGCATCCAGTCGGTGAGATTTGTCGTCGCCTCAATGACATAGCCGGCTCCGCCGCTCACGGCAACGCGCATTTGAAATTGTTTGTCCAGGCGGATCACCGAACTGGCAGATTGCATGGTGGTGAGCGGGAGAAAAGCAGTTTGATCATTCCATCGGCAAATGCGATAAGCCGGTTTCTGGCCCATGCATTGGAAAGTGCCGACGACGTAGAGGTCGTTGCCCCGAACCGCCATTGCCATCACCGCGCCGATGGGCGATGTGCCATTGGCGGCGTTGCCGCTGCCCATGGCGGTCCAAGAAGTGCCGTCCCAGCAGGCGAGGTTGGTGGCGGCAACGCCGCCGGCGGAAATAAATTGTCCGCCGGCATAAAGGCGGTTGCCGATCACCGCGAGGGCGTAAACCGAGGTTCCTTGAATGCCGGCGCCAAGTTTTGTCCACGAAGTCCCGTCCCATTTGGCCACCATGTTAGCGGCCAATCCTCCAGCGGTGGTGAACGAGCCGCCCGCATAAATCGTCGAACCGCTCACGGCGATGGCCCGGACGCTGGTGTTCACCCCATTGGTTGTCCCGCTGCCCAGCGGAACCCAATTCGCTCCGTCCCAGCGGGCGATATTATTGACATTGGTAGCGCCGGACGCGGTAAAACTGCCACCCGCGTAAAGTCCATCCGCGCCCCACGCGAGAGCGGTGACGGTGTTATTCAGTCCCGAATCCAGCGCCGACCACGCGGAACCGTTCCACTTGGCGATGCCGCTGGCGGTAACGCCGCCAATGCTGGTAAAAGCGCCGCCCGCATAGAGGTTCGCGCCATCCGAGGCAAGGGCATAAACGGAATTGTTGGCGTTTCCGACGGACGACCAGGAGGAGCCGTTCCACTTGGCGATGTTGCTGGCAAGAACGCCGCCAGCGTTTGTAAAAGTTCCGCCAATGTAAAAATCCGAACCATTGAAGGCCGCCGCCGCCACGCGGCCCAGCGACATCTTGCCGACAATGCCGCCGCCCAGAGGAGCCCAGTTGGTGCCGTCCCAGCGGCCAACTTGATTGGCCACCGCGCGGCCCGCGGTATAAAACAATCCACCGGCGTAAATCGCATCCGCTGCCGGCGCGAGCGCATAGATGACCTGCGACAGGCCATTGTTATCCGTTGCCCAGGCGCTCCAGTTGGTGCCATCCCACTGCGCGAGATTCTGCACTCCCTGCGCATCTGCCTTGCTGAAATATCCGCCGGCGAGCAATTTCCCGTCAGGCCCGATGGCGAGCGTGTAGGCCCAATCCGTGCCGGCTGCGCCCGGGTCGGCATAAGTCAGCGCACCGATGCTGGACCAATTGGCGCCGTCCCAACGCGCGACATTCGTCACCGTCACGCCGCCCGCGTTGCTGAAATGTCCGCCGATGTA
>JBEKRA010000299.1:0-3539 GCA_049519195.1 Verrucomicrobiota bacterium | reverse complement strand
TGAAAATGTTCGAGCAGATCGTCGGCGAACTGAAATCGGAACAGAAGACGGGCGAGTTTTATGAGCCGGAGGAGCTGGTGCGTTACAGCATTGACCAGCGGCATTAACCGGCGGACAAATCTCAAACTGGCGGCGCATGAACAAATACATTTCGCCTTACTATCCGCGTCGCGCGCGGTGGTATAGCCGCTTTTTGTATCTGGGACTCGCCACGCGCCACCAGCTTGCGCTGGACCGCATCCGATTGCCGAAGGAAATAACAGTTGGTGGTATCATTCTGGGTTTTTTGATTCCGGGTTTGGCAGTTTATATCCGAGGCCCGCGCTTCTGGGGAAAGGTTGCGCTTTCAGCCTGCGCGCTTTTATTCCTGTTTTTTATTGTCTGGCTCGGTTATCCGTTCGGGAATTATGCGTTTGGCCTGATGATTTCAATCCACGCCACCGGGTTTGTTTATTACTGCAGCCCCTTCCTGCGGGAAAGGGAATTTTTCACCCGCATTCTTTTTACGGTGGCTGTCCTGGCTGGCATGTGGTTGTATTTTTATTCGCCATTGCGAAGCATGATCCAGAACCATTGGCTGACGCCGCTGCGCGCGAACGGTCGTGTGATTGTCGTGCAACAATTAACCTCGGCGCAGATGGTCAAACGCGGCGATTGGATTGCCTATGCGCTTTCGGGGCACATTTTTTCAAACCACGGCTATGAAGATCTCTACGACCGGGGCGGCATGGGTTTCGGCCCGGTGCTGGCGGTGCCGGGTGATCGCGTGGAATTTTCAGAAAAAACATTTTTGGTGAACGGCGTGCCGCAGCCGCTGATGCCGCACATGCCCGCTGGCGGCAGTCTCGTTGTGGCTGAAAATCGTTGGTTTATCTGGCCAAGTTTCAGTATAAGCGGACAGGGCAATGAAGCCCGCATTTCTGAACTGATGATGAGCGCGGCGACGGTTTCCCAGGAGCAGTTGGTCGGCAAACCGTTCAAACGCTGGTTCTGGCGGAAACAAACTTTACAATGAGCCGTTTTGAAAATCTTGAATTGGGCGGCGAGTTCGAGGACCGGTTGCAGCAACAGCAGCAGCCGCTGGCCAAGGACGAGGCTTATTATTTTGCCGAGGCGCGCGCGGCGTTTGAGAATGGAGAGTTTGAACGCGCCCTGCGTTATTTTTCAAAAGTTTTGGAATTCAATCCGCAAAACGCCGCCGCGTGGACGGCGCAGGTGCGGATGCTGATCGAACTCGGGGAATTCCGCGAGGCGAAGTTGTGGGCGGACAAGGCGCTCGACCGCTTTCCGCAGGAACCGGAACTGCTCGCCGCCAAGGCCGTCGCGCTCGGACGCAGCGGCGATTTGCAGGGCGCGCTCGCGTTTTCAGACGCCTCCATCGAAGAGCGCGGCGATACGCCCTACGTCTGGCTCGCGCGCGGCGACGTGATGCTCGCGCGGCGCGAACATCGCGCGGATTATTGTTTCGAGAAAGCGCTGCTGCTCGCGCCGAAAAACTGGTTCATCGCCTGGCTGGCGTCGAGAATCCGTTCCTACTACAATCAGTTTGTGCTCGCGCTGAAACTGCTCCAACAGGCCGTCGAATGGAACGCCGGACATTTCCTGCTGTGGTTCGAACTCGGCCAGTGCCAGATGGCGCTCGGCCTGGTCAGTCCCGCGGAAAATTCCTTCACGCAGGCGCAGCAGTTGAATCCGCAGTGCCATCAAGCCGGCCTCGCTCTCATTCAACTTTCACACAAGGGATTCTGGCCTCGCGCCCGCGCATGGTGGCGGCAATTTTTCAACCGATGAGCACACCCGCACTGGACCGATATTTATCCGCCGTAAAGGAATACGACGCTTCCGACCTTCACCTCGTGGCCGGCGTGCCGCCCGCCTTTCGCGTCAACGGCGAAATCATCATCGCCGACGAAGACGCGCTGACCGAGGAGCAAATCACCACCATGGCCGACAGCCTGCTGAACGAGCAGCAGCAGAAAAAATTCGAGCAGGAATGGGAATTGTGCATTTCATTGCTGCACAGGGACGCCGGGCGGATGCGCGCCACGTTTTACCGGCGCAACAATCATCCCGAAATGAGTTTTCGCTTTTGCGGCGAACACATCGCCTCGCGGGAGGAATTGGGGCTGCCGCCAAAAATTGACGAGCTGGCGCGCCGCCCGAACGGGCTGGTGTTGATCACCGGACCGACGGGCGCCGGCAAAACGACGACGCTCAACTATCTGGTTGATGTCATCAATGGCGAACGCCGGTGCAAAATTGTCACGATTGAGGACCCCATCGAATTCGTCCACCAAAACAAACGCGCCATCGTCGTGCAGCAGGAAGTTTTAACCGACGTGCGTTCGTTCAACCGCGCCTTGATTCACGTGCTGCGGCAGGACCCGGACGTGATTGTCGTCGGCGAGATGCGCGATCACGAAGCCATTGCCACCGCGCTGACCGCGGCGGAAACCGGCCATCTCGTGCTGGCCACGATGCACTCGCCGAACGTCTCTCATGCGCTTGAACGCATCATCGGCGTTTTTGAAGGAAACGCGCAGCGGCAAATCATCCTTCAACTGGCCAACTCCCTGCAGGGAATCATATCACAGGAATTGCTGCCGGCTGCGGACCGCACGCGCCGGGTGCTTGCCTACGAAATGCTCGTTGCAAACGGCGCGATACGGAATCTCATCCGAGAAAATCAGTTGCACCAGTTGGAAAACACACTTCAAATGGGAGGGAGGGAGGGAATGGTTCTAATGGACAATTGCCTTTACGATCTTTATTGCAAGTGCCTCATTTCCTACGACACCGCGATGAGCCGCGCGCGGCATCCGGAGAGGATGACTCCCAACAAATCAGCATGATATTGTCGCCGGCTGGGACAGCGAGCTGGAATATTCCCGTTAATCATGCGGCGCTTTTGACCGCCAGCCGGCTCATCCTTCGCCAGCGCGGGTTTGAGGAACATCAATTTGAGCAAGTCGGGATTGTCGAAGTCCTTGGGGTTGCGTTCGAGGAAAGCCATCGTGGCGAGTTCGGCCTGTTGGACGTGCAAATGGAGAAAATGCCGCGGCCATCCTGCCACGCGAAATCATGCAGGTCGGGGCTTTTGGTTTTCAGCCAGAGCGACGGACCGCGTGTGAACGTGATGACCTTGAACTTCGCGCTCGACGGCCTGCCCGGCAAATGATCGAGCGCCTGACTGTAGCTTGGCCTGAAAGTTAAGGTTGAAAATTCGCCCAAATGGCTTATACAAGAGACAACGGATGAAAACTGACGCGCTCAATCCCGCTGAATGTTCAGAGCATTGCGCGTCGCATCCGCAGCCGGAAGAAAAACCGGCTCTGACCCGACGTGCGAATCCAACTTTTTTGCCGCCTGCGCGTGCGAAAAATACGAGCAAAGCGGAAGAAATTCCAAGGTGCTCGTGAAGAAATTGAAATGATGCTCAAGAAATATGAATCCTTGGAATCCAAACGATCCGCCTCCGTTACCATCAATTCCCGGAGCAGCCGAATCGTTATTAAAATATGCCATCATAGGGCAAGCAT
>JBEKRA010000298.1:0-3540 GCA_049519195.1 Verrucomicrobiota bacterium | reverse complement strand
TCAAAATAAAATGCTCCTTATGAAAATGAACCAATCTTGTTTCACTCTATTGTCCGGCCTGTTTGCCGCGGGGCTTATGGCAACGGAACCGGTCCTGGCGGCGGATGCTCACTATCATTTACTCAAGGAAATTCCCGTCCGTGATGGCGGCAAGTGGACGGCCATGGCGGTTGATGAAACCGGCCGGCGTCTCTATGCCGCGCACGGAAGCCGGATTGAGGTCATCAACCTGGACAAAGAGGTGCCAACTGGCGTGATTACCGATACCCCGGATGTCCGCGGCCTGGCCATCGCTCCGGGTTTTCACATGGGATTTGCGAGCAGCAGCAAGGCGCAGTCGGTCAGTCTGGTGGACTTGAACAGCTTGCGCACCACCACGAAAATGAAAACCGGGGTGGAACCAGCAGCGGTCGTTTTTGAACCCGGCAAATTGCAGCTTTATGCGTTCAATCAGGGCGATCATTCGGCGACGGCAGGCGAAGCGGACGACGGTGATTTTTTGGCGACGATTGACCTGGGCGGAAAGCCTTCCGCCGCGACTACAGACTCAAAGGCTGATTATGAATCAAAGGGCAGCCGGGTGTTTTCCAGCATCGAAGATAAAAATGAAGTGGTCGCCATTGATGCGGGAACACACAAGGTGACGGACCACTGGCCGGTGGCACCGGGACAGTCGCCGGGCAGCATGGTTTATGACGGGGCGAATCACCGGTTGTTTGTGGCGTGTGCGAACAAGCTGCTGGTGGTTTTGGATGGTGCAAACGGCAAGGTGGTTGCAACCGCGTCGATTGGCGAAGGTGCAGGGGACATCGCGTATGACTCCGCCACAGAAAATGTGTTCAGTTCAACCGCTGACGGCGCTGTCACAATTGTTCATGTGGATGCACCGAATAAGATTACAGTGTTGCAGACGCTGAACACCAAGCCGGGATCAAGCGTGTTGGGGCTGGATGGCAAGACGCATAAAATCTACGTTGGTTCGGTGGATGTCCAAGGGGCTAATCCCGTTCCCGGCACCGCGAAAATCCTTGTTTACGGGATGTGAAAATTCTTCGGTTGTATGTGGTATCCAACTTTGAAAAGTGCCAGCAGCAGGGCCGGCAAACTTCATCGGTTGAGAGTAAAATTGGGTTAAAAAACGTTGGCTGGATGTTTTCCGTAGCAAATCCCACTCCGACTGGGGAGGCAGGCACCGGTCGAATTCAAAGCCGCTCTGCGGCAGTCCTTGGTGGAACTCATTGTTGGCACGCCGGGGTTCCGTTGCGTTCTGACCTGATGGTTTTCCTTGTTTCCCCACTTTGAGCACGGCATTCTGCCTTTTCAACCGGCATTATCGAAGAACCAAGATCCTGCCAGCAACCGGTGTTGCGTTAGCTTCTGGCTATCGGAAACCGTTTTAGGATTGCCAACGCCGTTTTTCAGCCGGACATTATCAACATGAACAGCCGCCTCTATTGGCTCGAAAGAATTGCCTGCGCCTTTGTGATTTCCGCCGCGCTGCCAACCGGCCGCGCCCTCGCGCGGGAAAGCAATTCCACTCCCTTTGCCGTCGTCTTCAAGATTTCTCCAAACTAGAATTAAGCCATGAATCATTACTCATCCATTCCACCTTGCCGCACGGCGAAGCTGGGACTCGCCTTGGTTTTCACAGCGGCGACTTCGCTCACAGCTTTCGCGTTGCCTGCGTTGCCGCCAATGCCCGCCGTGCCGGCACCGCTGCCAGCCGACAGCGTGCCGATGGGGCCTGTCGCCACCGCGCCGGAGGTGAAACTGGATTTGCCCATCGCGCCCGGGCCGTTCGAGCCGACGTGGGCGTCCATCGAGAAGAATTATCCCGGCACGCCCGACTGGCTGCGCGAGGCCAAGTTCGGCATCTGGGTTCATTTCGGCCCGCAATCCGCCGGGCAGAGCGGCGACTGGTATGCGCGTAAAATGTATGTTACCGGCACGCCGGCCTACAACAACCACCTGAAAAGCTACGGTCATCCATCCGAGTCCGGTTACAAGGAAGTCCTGCGCGATTGGAACCCCACCAAGCTCAACCCGGCGGCGCTCACCGAAATTTACAAGGACGCCGGCGCGCGTTTCCTGATGATTCAGGGCGTGCATCACGACAATTTCGATTTGTGGAATTCACATTATCAGCCGTGGAATGCCGTCAACCTCGGGCCGCATCGCGATTTGATCGGCGAATGGGCCAATGCGTGTCGCGCTGACGGAATGCGCTTTGGCGTGACGTTTCACCATGAATACACCTGGTGGTGGTGGCAGACAGCGTTTGGCAGCGACAAGGAAGGCGCGAAGGCCGGCGTGCCCTACGACGGTAATCTGACACTGGCTGATGGCAAAGGCAAATGGTGGGAAGGCCTCGACCCGCGCCGGCTTTACGGCATTGACCTTCGCGAATACAAGGGCGTGACCGCAGCCGCCAACTCCGGGTGGTCGCCGCCGCCCGCCGGCGTTTTCACCAACCATCTCGACTACGCCACATGGTATGCCACGCAATGGGCGTTGCGCATGATGGATGTCGTTGACCAATACAATCCTGATTTCATCTACACCGACGGCACCGACCAGCAGCCGTTCAGCGGCAGCGGCACGGGCACGGGCATCAAGGCCGACGCCATGCAGCGGGTCATCGCCGATTTTTACAACACCACGCTGGCGCGGCGCGGCAAGGTGGACACGTTCAGCATCGTGAAATTCCGCAAGAAAACCAACGGCACGGTGACGACCGAGGAATTCGGACTGCCCGGCAACATCCGCACCGATCAGGCGTGGATTGGTGAAACCCCGGTGGGCGACTGGTTTTACGCGCCAGGCTTCACCTACGATTCGGGCATGATGATCCATTACATCACCGAGGCCGCCTCGCGCGACGGCAACGCCGCAATCTGCATTTCGTTGCTGCCCGACGGCTCGCTGGATGACGGTTGCCGGAAAATGCTCAAGGAAGTCGGCGTCTGGATGCGCCTCAATGGCGAAGGCATCTACGGCAGTCACGCCTGGAAAATCCCCGGCGAAGGCGAATTGGTGAACGGCAAACTGAAGCAGTTGCCCGGCGGCGCGTTGCGGAAACAGCACGCCGATTTCAAATTCGGGCCGCGGGATTTTCGTTTTACCATTGGCACGAACGGCTGCCTCTATGCCTATTGCATGACGGTGCCGGCGCCCGGCGCACAGTTGAAAATCACTTCGCTCGGCTCCAACTCGAACCTGCTCGCGCAACCGGTCAAATCCGTTTCGCTTCTCGGCAGCACGAACACATTGGCCTGGACGCAGCAGGCGGACGGACTGGAAATCACCTGCCCGGATACGATGCCCTGCGCCACCGCCATCGGCTTCAAAATCGGCCCGCCGGAATCCATCGGCAGCCCGCCGGCCAAACGCGATTGAAACGCATTTTTTAATCCATAGGAAATCCTCCGGCTCTGCCGGAGGACTCCTAAAGTTTGACAGTTCCGGGAGTGTGGGTGGAGGGGAATGACCACAGTGAGTTGAGCGCTGTGTTTGTTTTGGCACGTGCAAAAATGGAGTGAG
>JBEKRA010000297.1:0-3540 GCA_049519195.1 Verrucomicrobiota bacterium | reverse complement strand
GCATCGAAAAATCCGGCGAGCAGCCTGGCATTGGTGGCAACGGCGGCGTCCCGTTTTGGCGGCGACATCAAAACGACGCGCGCGGTGGCTGCCGCGCCTCGCGGCAACGCTGCGAGCGTGAGCAAAATGTGGTTGACCGCGCCGAGCCGGTTCGGCGCGACGACCAGCGGCAACGCGCCCAGCGCCGCAATCAAATCGCCCGAATTGAAATTTTCGCCCAGCGGACTTAACAAGCCGCCCGCGCCTTCAATCAGCAGCACGTCGAAGCGTTTTTGCAGCGCGCGAACGTGCGCCAGCACCCCGGCAAGACGGACGCGCTTTCGTTCGCGGCGCGCGGCCAGCAGCGGCGCAACCGGCGCGCGGAAATGCCACGGGTTGATTTCATCCAGCGACAGCGCGCCGTCCATCGCGGTGTGGAGGACGCGGGCATCGTCCCGGCCACCGGAGCAAATGGGCTTAAGCGCCGCGGCATTGACGCCGCGTGCGCGCAGGAATTCCACAAGCAACGCGGTCAAAACCGTTTTACCGACGCCGGTGTCCGTGCCGGTAATGAAAATTGTTCGCTTCACTTGCCGATATCAAAGCGGAATCGGTGTGAAATCACAATGGCCTTGATTTTGGTGCGTGGCAGTTTCAAGTTTGTAGCATTAAACCGTAATTCGACATGGAGCATAAACAAAAGGTTTCACCACTGATGAGAGCGCTCGCCGGATTGATGATAATCCCTTGCGCGATTGCATTGATTGTAGAGTTTAAGGAGAATGGAACAGTGAATTGGCGTTTTCTAACAGCTGGAGGCGCTTTTCTTCTGATTTGCTTGTATGTTTTGATCACCGGCCGGAGATTTTTTTGACATTTCAGGTTTCAAAACAATCGCTACCCGTTCTCAAAACCGTTGACGTTCTCCGTTTAATTGATTTATCCTGCGCGGCTCGTTTAACCGAAAATTTACTGTGAACGTCACCGTTGAAAATCTGGCCCCGTGCAAAAAATTGCTGCGGGTGGAACTGGACGCGAAGTCCGTGGATGAGGCTTTTGAAGCCGTCACGAAGAATTTCCAAAAGCAGGCCGCGCTGCCCGGCTTCCGTCCGGGCAAGGCGCCGCGCGCCCTCGTGCTCAAAAAATACGAGGCGGACATCAAGGACGAGGTCAAGCGCAAGCTCATCGGCGACAATTACCGCAAGGCGCTCGAAGAGAAGAAAATCCCCGTGATCGGCTACCCGGACATCGAGGAAATCCAGTTCGGGCGCGGGCAGAACCTGCAGTTCGCCGCGACCGTCGAGACCGCGCCGGAATTTCATCTGCCGGAATACAAGGGACTGGCCGCCAAACGCGAAATTAAATCCGTCACGGACGCGGACGTGGAGCGCGCGCTGGGGCTGCTGGCGCAGCAGCACATGACATTTCAAACCGTTGCGCGCGAATTGAAGACGGGCGACATCGCGGTGGTGAATTACACCGGCGCGTGCGACGGCAAGCCCATCACCGACACCGCGCCGACGGCGAAGGGTTTGACGGAGCAGAAAAATTTCTGGGTGGACGCCGCGCCGAACACGTTCATCCCCGGTTTTGCCGGCCAGCTCGTCGGCGCGAAGGCGGGCGAAAAGCGGACGGTCAACGTGGATTTCCCCGCCGACTTCGTGACGAAGGAACTGGCGGGCAAAAAGGGGGTTTTTGAGGTCGAGCTGGTCGAGGTGAAGGAAAAGGTTCCGCCGACTGTGGACGACGCGTTCGCCAAAAAATACGACGCGGAAAATCTGGAAAAGCTGCGCGCTGGCGTCCGGCGCGATCTGGAAAACGAGTTGAAGTATTCGCAGGCGCGGGCGATCCGCGGGCAGATTGTGCGTGGCCTGCTCGACCGCGTGGTGTTTGACCTGCCGGAATCGGCGGTCGCGCACGAGACGCGCAACGTGGTTTATGACCTGGTGCGGCAAAATTCGCAGCGCGGAGTGACGCGCGAAATGATCGAGAAACAGAAGGACGAAATCTACGCCGCCGCGACGCACAACGCCAAGGAGCGCGTGAAGCTGGCGTTTTTAATCCAGCGCATCGCCGAACAGGAAAAAATCTCCGTGACGCAGGAGGAGGTCGTGAAACACGCGCAGTCGCTGGCGGCGATGTATCAGATACCGTTCGAGCAGTTTCTCAAGGATTTGCAGAAGCGCAACGGCGTGAACGAGCTTTACGATCAGATTGCGCACGAGAAGGTTCTCGCGTTTCTGGAACAGAACGCGAAGATCGAGGACGTTCCGGCGAAATAAATCGTCCTCGTCCTCCTTCTCGTCCTCGTCCTCGGCGATTCATTTTCGAGGACGAGGACGACGGCGAGGAGGATTAAGGCAATTAACCAAACGGTTACCTCGCGGTGTTTGCCGGCGTCTTAAGTTTGACGAATCGTGGCGGTTGCAGCAAAATCACAGCATGAAACGCATTGGTATCCTTTCGGCCTTTTTCGCGGTCGTTGCCGCGGCCGTCGCGCAGAACAGCGGGGAATTCACTCCCGTTCCGCCGCCTTCGCATCCGCAATTGCAGACCGGCGCGCAACTGGCGTCGCCGCCCCCAATGCCATCGCCGCCGGACGCCGCCGGCACGAACGCGCCGTCGGGGCGCGCGATGTCGCTGCCGGACTGCATCCAGTCGGCGCTGGCGCACAACTTTGACGTGCAGGTCGAGCGCATCAACCCGCAGATCTCGCTCTACAATTTGGACGCGGCCTACAGCGGTTACGACCCGAGCTTCAGCGTTTCCGGGATGCACACTTATCGGGTGTCGCCGGGCACTTACAGTCCGATTATCAACGCAGTATCTCCGTCAACCGTGTCCGACAACAATTCATTCAATCCCAGCATCAGTGGCGGGTTGCTGCCGTGGACTGGGTTGCAATACAGTCTTAGCAGCAGCCTCTCGGAGACTTATGGAAAAGGCTTTGACAACTCCTCGGCCAACGCCGGCGTCACGCTCACCCAGCCGCTGCTGAAGAATTTCTGGATTGACAGCACGCGGCTGAACATCCGCGTGGCCAAAAACCGGCTGAAATACTCCGAGCAGGGCCTGCGCCAGCAACTCATCACCAGCGTGACCGCCGTCGCCAACGCCTATTACGAACTTATTTACGCCCAGCAAAACGTGCAGGTGAAACAGCAGGCATTGGACCTGGCCCAAACGCAACTGGACCAGGACAACCAGCGCGTGCAGATTGGCACATTGGCCATCTTGAGTGTGCAACAAGATGAATCCCAAGTCGCACAAAACAGGGCGAATTTGATTTCGGCGTTGAGCACCTTGGACACCGATCAGCAGGTGTTGAAGAACCTGATCACCGACGAGTATGCAAAGTCGCACGACGCGGACATTCAGCCGTCCGAGACGCTCACCGCCCCACAGCAGTCATTCGACTTGCAGGACAGTTGGAACAAGGGCATGGGCAAACGGCCGGATTTGCTGCAGGCCAAGCTGAACGTGGAGCAGCAGGGCATCCAGTTGAAATATAACCGCAACCAGCTTTTCCCCGAATTGGATTTGACGGGTTCCTACGGTTAC
>JBEKRA010000296.1:0-3549 GCA_049519195.1 Verrucomicrobiota bacterium | reverse complement strand
TTTGCGCTTTCTCCCCGGCGCGTGATGATGATCTGCCCCGGCTCGCGCGAATCGAGGTAGTTTGCCGTGGCGATGGCCTGCGCGAGCGTCAGGCCGGCCACCCACGGCACCTGCGGATTTTGCACCGGCCCGACAACGGTGACGCCTGAAAATTGCGCCGCCTGCTGTTGCAGCAACGTCGCGTTTTGTCCTTCAAGAAAAGCCTGCTGCGCCTTCGCCTGCGCCGTTGATTTTGTCGTGCAACCGGCCAGCAGCGCCGCCACTGAAATTGAAAGCGCCAGAACGAAAACAGATTTTCCGCGACGATTCATCTCACTGCGGCTGCTTCAAGATTTTCCCGAAGCCGGTCTCGTCCGGCTCGATTTCAATCCGGTGAACATTCTTCGCGTCCGGCGCGCGGGACGGATTGGATGAAGCCGTTTTCCTTTCCGCTTTCGGCGCGGTTGCCAGCGGCGGCAAGACCGCCGTGGTCGTGGCGTCGTCGGCCGGCTCGCTGTCCGGAGGCTCCGCGTTCTGGCCCGGCACAAAGAAATTGGTCCGGCTGTCGAGCCACTTGGCATAACGCTGGAAACTCCACATGCCGTGGTCCGCGCCGGTTTCGAGCGCGGAGACGATTTTGAAAAATTCGCGGGTGCGGATGAAATTTTTCACCGCGTGCGTCGCCATGAGAATTTCGCATTCTGGAACGCGGATGTTCAAATCCTCGCGGAACCGGAGCCGTTGCGAGACGACCGCCACCAGGCAGTCGGCCAGTTGCGA
Organism: Verrucomicrobiota bacterium; assembly: GCA_049519195.1. Lineage (GTDB taxonomy): Bacteria > Verrucomicrobiota > Verrucomicrobiia > Limisphaerales > UBA11358 > UBA11358. The sequence continues at coordinate 2,790 of JBEKRA010000296.1, read as the reverse complement.
GCAGACGGCGCTCTGGATTTCCGCCGGAAACGCCGACGCCACGCGCTGAATCGCCTCGGCGCATGTCGAGGAATGAACCGTGGCCAGGACCAGATGGCCGGTCTCGGACGCGCTCAACGTCAGGCGCATCGTCTCCGGCTCGCGCATTTCGCCGACCATCAGCACGTCCGGGTCTTCGCGCAGCGCGTCCAGCAGCGCCTGCTCGAAACTCGGCGTGTCCCGCCCGACCTCGCGCTGCCGGATGAACGCGCGCCGCGACCGGAACGTGTATTCAATCGGGCTTTCCACCGTGATGACGTGCCTCGTCTCGGTCAGGTTGATTTCCTGGATCAGCGCCGCCAGCGTCGAGGATTTGCCGCAGCCTGTCGGCCCGCTGACCAGAATCAAACCGTGCGTGTTTTTGACGAGCTTCTTGAGGTCGGGATGCAGATTGAGCTTTTCAACCGTGGCTTGAAACGCGCTCAACAAACGTATCGCCAGGCCGACGCCGCGCGCCGTTTGAAAAATGTTGATCCGGCAGCGCACGCCGCGAATGGTCCGCGACATGTCAAACGAGCGCCGCTCCACGAACACCGGCCATTGCTCATCGCCGAGAAGTCCGCGCGCAAATTCCGTGAGCGACCGTGGCGCGATGGGTTCGCCCGAGACACGCAACGCGCCGCGGATGCGCAGCGCCGCCGGCATGCCGGCTTCCAGGTGCAGGTCGCTGGCGCCATTGGCAGCCGCCGATTCAATTAGTGATTCCAATTCCATTTGACTTCCTTTATCCAACACCGGCGCCGCCGAAAAGTCTTTTCGAATCGGAACGCCGAGCACCAGCTCGGCACGATTAGGACTAATTTCAACACGCCGAGCTGGTGCTCGGCGCTCCAATCAAACCATACCAGCGCTCAAGCTTATGCTAGCGAACCCTTCCACGCAGCCACCGCCGATTTGATTGCCGCCGCGCAATTGGCCTGCGGTTTCACAAATCGCGGCTTGAACCACGGGAATGTGCCGATCAAATCCGGCGTCACCAGAATCTGCCCGTCGCAATCCGGCCCGCTGCCGATGCCGATGGTGGGAATCGGAATCTGCCGGCTGATTTCCCCGGCAACCAACGGCGTGACAAGTTCCAAAACAATCGCAAATGCGCCCGCGCCGGCCAGCGCACTGGCGTCGGCCATCAAAGCCTCGTGTTCCAGTTCGGTCTTGCCTTTGACGTGGTAGCCGCCTTCTTCCAGCACGCTTTGAGGCAACATGCCAAGATGTCCGCAAAATGGAATTCCGGCGGAAACAATCGCGCGGACTTGCGGCAGGATTTTCCGTCCGCCCTCGGCCTTGACAAATTCCGCGCCGGCCGCGGCGAGACGTTTTGAATTTGTCACCGCGTCCCCGGCGGTTTCGTAACTTTTGAACGGCAAATCCGCGCCGAGCAGCGCGTTGGGCTTCGCGCGGGCGGCGGCGCGGACGTGATGCTCCATTTCCGCCATCGTCACGTGTGTCGTGTCGGGATAGCCGAGCACCACCATGCCGAGCGAATCGCCGACGAGCAGCAGTGGCACGCCCGCCTCGTCGAGCAGCTTCGTCATCGGATAATCATACGCCGTGAGCGCGGCGATTTTCTCGCCACGTTGCTTCATAGCGCGAATGGTTTCGACCGTAATTTTGGAATTCATTTTCTGGCCACAGATGCACACAGATGAAACACAGATTGGGAAACAGTGGTTTTCATCTGTGAAAATCTGTGTTCATCTGTGGCTAAAACTCTGGAGCAGCTCTTCCGGTGTCGTCGTCGCGGTGCCGATTTTGCCGACAACGATGCCGGCGGCGTGATTTGACAAAATCGCGGCCTCCAGCGGCGATGCGCCGGCGGCAACCGCCAGCGTGAATGTCGCGATGACGGTGTCGCCCGCGCCGGAAACGTCAAACACCTCCTGCGCCACCGTGGGAATGTGAAATGGCTTTTGCCCGCGCTGGCAGAGCAACATGCCGGATTCGCCGAGGGTGACGAGCAGGACTGCCGGGCGCAACTCGTTAAGCAGGCGTTCGGCGGCGAGCATGAGGTTTTTATCCGCGAGCGGATTTTCATGGCGTGTTTCATCCGGCAGGCTGGCCAGTTCAAACGTCTCCTTGCGGTTCGGCGTGACGAGCGAAAGCCCGCTCAAATTAAGGGGATGCACCGGTTTGGGATCAAGGCTCAACCAAATGCCGCGCGACCGGCAGAGCGATTTGATTTCGTTGAGCAGCGGCTGGGTCACGACGCCCTTGCCGTAATCGCCCACGATGACGGCATCGGCGCGCGAGAGTTTCGATTTCAGTTGCGCGAGCAGCCGTCCGGCCAGCTTCGCATCTAGGCCGTCGCGCGTCTCCCGGTCAATGCGGACAACCTGCTGCTTGTGCGCGACGATGCGTGTCTTGACGCTAGTATGGCGCGCGGGGTTGGCGACCAAGCCGGCACAGCCGATTTTTTGTTCCGCCAGAAGTTCTTTCAACTGGCTCGCCGCGTGGTCATGGCCGATGGCCCCGAACAATTCCGTCGGCACGTTTAGCGCCGTGAGGTTGCGCGCCACGTTCGCCGCGCCGCCGGGCATAAAGCTTTCGCGCTCGAAATCCAGCACGGGCACCGGCGCCTCCGGCGAGATGCGGGCGACGCTGCCCCAGATGAACTGGTCCAGCATCACGTCGCCGAGGACGAGCACGCGGGTTTTCGCGGCGGCGGCCAGAATTTGCCGCGCCCGCGAGGCGAAAAGTTTTTTATTCATAATTTCATCCGCGAATTACGCGAATTTTCACGAATTGTTTTTCTTG
>JBEKRA010000295.1:0-3550 GCA_049519195.1 Verrucomicrobiota bacterium | reverse complement strand
GTATGAAAGAGTTTGTCCGCGCCGGCGACTGTGAAGCCTTTCAGTTCGCCGTCCTTCGCGACGAGGCCGCCGCCGAGATGCGTGAAATGCAAAACCGCGTTCGCGCCTTTGATTTTCATCGAGTCAAAAACCGGACCGGAGTATTCGAGTTTTTCGCCGCAGGCCAGCGCGCGGGCGGCCAGCGCAAGCCGCGCGCCCATCGGCTGTTTGTGCGCGGGATGAATGTCGTTGGCATCGCCGCAGTCAATCGTCACGGCCATCGCGGTGTTTTTCGTGCGCTGCCAAGAGAGGAGTTGCGCCTCGCGGATTTCCGGCGTCATGTCGCGGTAAGGCGCAATTTGGACGAACAGAAACGGAAAATCGCCTTCGCCCCACGCACGCCGCCAGTCGGCGATCATCGCGGGAAACAACGTCTGATACTGCTGCTCGCGTCCGACGTTCGACTCGCCTTGATACCAGATGACGCCGCGCATCGCATACGGCAGCAGCGGCGCGATCATGCCGTTGTAAAGCACCGTCGGCGCGCTTGAATCTTGGCTAAAATTGCCCGGTGGCCAGCCGGTGGTTCTCAATGAAACACTTTGTTTGCACTGCCACGAACCGGTGAGCGATAGGGAATTGGTTGTTCCGCCGGCATTGAACAGCAAGCGCATCGCATCGTCGCCGCCATACAGGCCGCCGTTGCCGCCGGTGTCCAGCACGCGCACGGCGATGACATTTTCACCGCGTTTCAACACGCTGGCCGGCACGCGATAGACGCGCGGCAAGCTCCAGCCAATGGTCGCGCCAACCGGCTCGCCGTTCACCCACGTTGTGTCATTGTCGTCCACCGCGCCCAGATGCAGCAACACATCGCCGCCGTCCCAATTTTCCGGCAGTTCAAACGTCCTGCGAAACCAAAAAATGCCGTCGAAATCCGGATACCCGGCGTTTTCCCAAAACGTCGGCAGCGTCATCGTTTTCCAATCGTCCGTTGCCAATTCCGCAGCGCTCCAAGCCGCGCCGGGTTTGGAACCGGGATCCACTTTTTGATACCACGGCTCCTGCTTCGCCATCGTTTCACGCTGCGCCAACGCGGGATCGGCGGCAAACTTTTTCAACTGTGCAAGCGGCTCGGCAAAGTCCGGCAGCTTTTGCAGCGCGGCTTCGCTCGTCCACGCCTCCGCCGGCGTGCCACCCCAGGAACTGTGGATGATGCCAATCGGAATGTGGCGCGCGGCAAACAGGTCGCGCGCAAAAAAATAACCGACGGCGGTGAAATCCTTCACTGTCTCCGGTGAACAGACCGTCCAGTTGCCTTGCACCGTTGTCTGTGGCGTGAGCGACTTCGTCTGTGGCACGTAGAACTGGCGGATTTCGGGGTGGTTCGCCGCCGCGACTTCGCGCTGCCAATCCGTAATGGGTTTTTGTCCCGGGCGCAAACCGAGCTGGCGCTCCATGTTGGATTGGCCGCTGGCCACCCACACTTCGCCGACAACGACGTTGGTGATTTCGCGCGTGTTATCGCCGCGCACAGTGAGGGTTTGCGGCGCGGTGTTGACTTTCATCGGCTTGAGCCAGATTTTCCAGACGCCGTTCGCAGCCACTGTCGAAACGTTTTGCCCGGCGAAGGCGACGGTGATTTTTTCGCCAGCGCGTGCCGTGCCCCAGACCGGCACGCGTGCGCCGCATTGCAGGACGGCGTTGTTCTGAAACAGCGGGTTCAATTCCACTGCGGTTGCCGTCGTGGCGGCGACAAAAGACAAAGCGTAAAGAATTATGGCTATCTTTTTCATGGTTAAATTGGTCGTTTGTTTGGGAATGACTTCAATGATTTTTGAACAGCAACGGCGCGAATTCATGCAGGCTCCGCCGCCAGGTCTGCCACTCGTGAGCGGTGTTGGGCGATTCGTAAAAGACGCTGTTGATGCCGGCTTCTTTGAGCGCCGCGACGCTGGTTTTGCCGGCAGCGCCGTTCTCGCGGCTGCCGTAACTGACGAAGACCAGTTTCACCTTTTGCTTGAAAGCGGCCAGGTCGGTGATTTCGTTGGTGGCGATGCTGCCGCCGCTGAAAATGCCGATGTGGGAAAAAGTATCGAGGTGCTTCAAGGAAATGTTGTGCGTTTGCATGCCACCCATCGAGAGACCGGCCAGCGCGCGGTGGGGCTGATTGGCAATGGTGCGGAAATTGGCATCAATGAAAGGAATCACATTTTCAATCAAGGCGTGTTCGAAGGAACTGAAGTCAAACATGCCGTGTCCATTGCCGCGCGGCGTGGCGCCAGCGGGAGGAGCGCCACGCGGAGCGAAGCCGGGGCGATTGCCGATGCCACCATTTTCCATCACGATGATAAACGGCGTGACTTTGCCTTCGGCAATCAAGTTGTCCATGATCAGGCCGGCACAGCCTTGGTGTCCCCAGCCGGTTTCATTTTCGTTGTAGCCGTGCTGCAAGTAGAGCACCGGAAAACGTTTTTTTGGATGCTTGTCATAATCGGGCGGCGTATAGACAAAGCAGTGGCGCATGGCGTTGCTGGTCTTGCCGAAATAGAGAATCTCCCGCAACTGGCCATGAGGCACGTTCTTCAGCGCGTAGAAATCCTGATCGCTCGCGGGAATTTCGACGTCGGTGCGCCAGGCACCTGAACCCCAAATAAACGAGCCACCTGGGTCCGGAACCTCGGCGCCATCCACAACCAGTCCGTAATAGTGATTACCCTGGTCTTGAGGCGTCGAATCGCCGATCCACACGCCGTCCGCGGCCTTCGTCATGGGAAATTTTTTGCCGCTGATGTCGAGCTGGACGCTCTGTGCTTGGGGCGCGCGGATGCGTGCCCGGACGCGGCCTTCGGAATTGACTTGCGGATACTGCTGTCCCGGCATGTTGGAAGGCGCCGGCTTCCAGTCATCCGCCGGCTGATTGGTTTGGGCCAAGGCAATCAGGCTGCCTGCGGCCAGGGCAAGGGCGGTTAGAATTTTAATTTTGATTTTCATAACTTGTGGGCCGCTCAACGATGAGCGGGCAGATTCATGTTTTTAGCCAGCGCGACGGAAACGGTGATGTTCACGGGCTTTACTCTATCCAGACCGTGCAAAGAAAGAGCGTCGTGAGTTTTCACGACACAGTTGCGGCAAATGAATTGGCGCGGACTTTTCCACGCGCCGGCACCGTTAATCACTGCTCTCCTGCGGCCGGCAAGACGGAGATTTCGGCGGCGCTTGTCCAGCCGTTTCGATTGATTTCCTGCAAGGCCGTGAAACGGAAGTATCGGGCATTCACCGTGGCAAAGGTGACTTCCTGGAGCGATGGGTTGTTCCGGATGTTGGCGAACGTGCCCGAGGCAACATTCGTCGTCCAGTTGTTTCCATCCATGCTCGTTTCAAAGCGGTAAGTTTCGACGGTTCCGTTAAGATTTCCGTCCTGTCGCGGGAGATACGTGAATCCGGCAATCCGGTGCGGTCTGACCATGTCAACCGTGATGGAATGCGGTAGCGCCATATCGCTGTTCCAGGCGGTGTGCCAGAATGTGGACGGGTTTCCGTCAAGCGCGTTGGTGGCGGCGTTGTTTTC
>JBEKRA010000294.1:0-3561 GCA_049519195.1 Verrucomicrobiota bacterium | reverse complement strand
GCCGTTTGCGTTTTGCTTTCATAGTCTGCTTTCTCTTCTCCAGCAGACCAGCGAAAGTCCATCTTAACTTGTGGTCCAATTTTTGGGGTCCACCTCAGGGATTTTAAGAGGATTGATTTTGAAATTACTGGTCACGACCTCCATTTTGCAATTGAAGTTAAATGGGCCGAGCAAAAAAGGTTGGATATTTCAAATGACTACGAAAAATTGATGGCTTTTCACAGATGCTATCCAAGCTCCCGTTCATATCTTTGTGTTTTTGGAAAAAAGAGTCGCATTGAAGGTCTCTGTCTCATTGGTGGCAGGTTTCCCGGTCTCCGAAAGAAAGTCATCGCGGATTTAAAAAAGACAAAATACGCATGTAGCATTTACGAATTCGCCTATCAGACCCGATGCGTCACCGTGCCATAATTCGCGAAAGCTCATTGGCGATAAGCACCATGCCCAGCGTGTCCAGCCCGCAGTATTCTTCCAGATGCTGGCGCACGCGGCGGCGTTCGGCGGCGGTCACTTGGCCGTGGGTCACGCGCAGGAATTCGCGGCTGGCCGCGCCGCCTTCTTGAATCGCCAGATGTTCGTAGCCCTTGCCGGTCAGGGCGGGCAGCACGGCTTTCATTGACGCGCTGCCGTGCTGCTGCGGATGGTAGTAGCGGAAACCACGGAACGGCAGCAGCAGGTCAACGATGCGCGGCGTCACTTTCCGCAACCACGGTTTGAATTCCGGCAGCAGTTCGCAACTTTCCTTCAGGCGTCCGGTTTCAAAGCTGGCGTTGTAAGTCACCACCGAGCCGGTTTCCGGCAGGGCGGCGCGCAGTTGACGCATGAATTCCGGGCGCGGGTCAGCCGTGCCTTCGGCGAGAAACTGGCGATGGTCCGGCGTGGCGTTTTCGGAGCGGAGAATGTGCAGTGAAAACTGAAATGGAATCTGCTGGAACGGGCGCGAGTCATCAAACAGCGGAATCGCCGTGCCGATGGTCTCGAAATCCAGAAAGCTGACGGGATATTCAAGCTGGCCGAGAAAAGCCGCGAGCGCGGGGCGGTCAATGTGCGGTTTGCCCGCGAGCAGGGCGGCGCGCTGGATGGATTGATTGTCGGTGAGCGTGAAGTCGGCGGGAATTTTTTCCAAATGCTGGATGCCCTGCTTGAGCAGCGCGAAACTTCTCTTGCCGCCGCGATAAAGCGTGAAGACGCTGGCTTCGGGCAGAAACGACCAGCAGCGTTCGTGCAACGGGCAGGTGTAGGGTTTGTCGCAATGCGAACCGATTTGAATTTCAGGATGCGCCTTCGCGCCGATGATGCGTTGCAGCGCGTCGAGTTGTTCTCCGACTTCGCGGCTCAAGCCGGAGACCTGCCGGGTGACATCTTCGAGCGTGAAAAACTTTTGCGGGTCAATCGCGCCGTGCCGGACAAATTCGTTGTTGATGTGGGCGAGAAAGCATTTGCGGATTTTGATTCCCGCACCGGCGAGCACAAAGGCTTGAAACGCGATGTCGGGCAGATGAACTTCTTTCTTTAGCTTGGTGGTAGATTTGACCTCAATTAAATCCCACGCATCACCGGCCACCGGCACGAGGATGTCCGTGCAGGCGTAGCCGCCGTGAAAAACAAACGCGGCTTCATACAAAGGGCGGCGCGCTTGAATCGCCTTTTGGGTTTGGGAAATGACTTCGTCGGGATTGATGATTCCGGGCGCGACCACCGTGCCGCCGGGGAAAAGTTGTCTCGCCAGTTCGCCAACTTCTGTGCCTTGATCAAAGATGGCCTGCGTCGCCTCGTCGGGAGCGGGAATTTGATCTTTGGCGTTGTAGCGAAACCAAATCAGCTTCTGACATTGCAGCCCCATCAGGTAGGTGGACTTGGAAATGTATTGCTGGCGTGATGGTTTCATAGCTTGCCTGTCGCCAGTGTTTCCAAGCGGCGCGAAACTTCAACACATTTCCCGGCTAAATAACGGTCGCAAATCAAGAGGGCGGGTCAGCTTCCTGATTCTTCCGCTTCCTCGGCTTGGACCTGTGATTCGCCGAGCATTGCAGGCGCCCCGGTGGGCGGCGATTCCGTCACCGTTCGCAATTTGCGTTCCACCGCTTTTTTCCGAACCACGGCATCATCAATCACGTTGCTCGCCTCCTGCAATTTTTTCTGAACTTTTTCAATGACGCCGCCAAATTTTCCGAATTCAGTTTTGACTTCGCCCAAAACATTCCAAACCTCGCTGGATCGCTTTTCGATGGCGAGCGTGCGGAATCCCATTTGCAAACTGTTCAACAAGGCGGCAAGGGTGGTTGGCCCGGCGATGACCACGCGAAAATCGCGTTGCACCGAATCGGCCACGCCAGTCCGGCGCAGGACTTCGGCATAGAGTCCCTCGGTGGGCAAAAAAAGGATTCCAAAATCAGTCGTGTTTGGTGTGTCAATATACTTTTTGTGGATCTCGGCGGCTTCCGCCTTGATGCGCAGCTCCAACTGTTTGGCGGCCTGTTCGACCGCCTCCACATCCGCCCGCTCCGCTGCGTCGACCAGACGTTCGTAATCCTCCTTGGGAAATTTTGCATCAATCGGCAGCCAGACGGGTTTGCCATCTTCGCGTCCCGGCAATTTTATGGCGAACTCCACCCGGTCGGAGCTGCCGGCTTTGGTCGGGACATTTTTTTCATATTGATCCGGGGTCAAAATTTGTTCCAGCAGGTTTCCCAATTGCATTTCGCCCCAAGTTCCGCGCGTCTTTACGTTGGTCAGGACTTTTTTCAAATCGCCGACGCCAACCGCCAGCGTTTGCATTTCCCCCAAGCCTTTATGCACCTGCTCCAGCCGGTCACTGACCAATTTGAACGATTCGCCCAGTCGTTTTTCGAGTGTGCCTTGAAGTTTTTCATCCACCGTCTTCCGCATCTCCTCGAGCTTGGCGGAATTGTCCGTTTGGATTTGCGTCAGCTTGGCCTCCACCGCTCCTTTTAGCTTGTCCAGTTCCTTGCCGGTTTGCTCGGCCATTTTGGAAAGGGTGGCCGCCAGTTCATTGCGCGAATCTTTCAACGCACCACTTTGCTGCTGACTGGAAGATTCCAGTTTGGCTTCAGTGGCAGATTTCAACGCCTCGAATTTTTGCTCCAATGATTTGACCGCGTCGGCCAGCCGCTGCGTCTGTTCGCTCCTTCCCTCCTTGAGCTGCTTTTCCACTGTCTCGCGAACGCTGTTCAATCCCTGCTGCAATTGCCCGGACAAATCCGAAAGCAAATCACCCTTCATCTTTTCCACCCGCGCTGCCATGTCCACATTGGCTTTTTGAAAATCATCCGACAGCTTGCGCTCAAGTTCGTTTAGCGGCTTGGACAAATCAGACGTGCCGCCTCGTGAACGGACAAGCAGCCAGCCAATGAGCAAGCCCAATCCGCCTCCGGCGACCAGACCGATAAACAAATACGTCACGTTAGACATGATTCAGCGCAGTTTGGTGAAAAGTTTATTCTCGTAGCCGGCCACCAGCATCCGTTTGCCTTTGGAAACAATTTTGTGTCCTTCGGCGCGCAGGCGTTTGGCGACTCCATCCGCGCCGCCGGGATATTT
>JBEKRA010000293.1:0-3568 GCA_049519195.1 Verrucomicrobiota bacterium | reverse complement strand
CGGTGGAGCGGCAGGCCGCGCAACTGTCCGACAGCTACACGAACGTGCTGCAGCTCAAGGCGCGTTACAATGTGCTCGCGGTCCGGCAGCAGTTGAAATACGCGGCGCTGGATTGCTGGAAGATTGTCGCCGAGCAACTGCCCGACGGCATCTCGCTGCAGCGCTCCAGTTTCGCCAACGGCCAGCAACTTACCCTGAACGGCGTCTGCGCGTCGGACCAGGAAAGCGAGATTTTGGGCGAGGGCAAATTTTACGACTCGGTCCGCAAGGTGAAGCTGGACGGCCAGAACATGTTTGAGCCGACGGCCATCGAGCCGCTTGGCCTCAATGTAATCGGCAACAAGGTGAACTGGCATTTCACCCTCCAACTGAAACACGCGGAGGGCGCGCCATGAAAAAATTCTTCGCGCAACTAAGGCCGATGGAACGCCGCCTGGCCGTCGGCGTGCTCGTCGTTTTCATCCTGGTGCTGAACTGGGTGTATATCTGGCCCCATTTTTCGGACTGGAGAAATCTCCGCCATCGTCTCGACGACGCGCAGGCAAAGTTGAAGCTTTATCAAACAACCATCCTGCAAACGTCAAACTACTAGGCGCAGGTGAAGACCTTTGAAAGCCAGGGCGAATTTGTCGCGACCGAGGACATGTCCATCAACTTCCTGCGCACCATCCAGTCGCAGGCGCTGGCCAGCGGCGTCGGCATGGTCAACCCGGGGCGGACGTTGACGCGCACGAACGACGCGTTCTTCGTCGAACAGATTCAAAACATCAACGTCACCGCCACGGATGATCAACTGGTGGACTTCCTTTACAAGCTTGGCTCCGACGCCTCGATGATCCGCGTGCTCGACCTGGAACTCCAGCCCGACCCGCCGCGTCAAAAGCTCAACGCCAACATCAAGCTGGTGGCCAGCTACCAGAGAAACGCCCCGGCCAGCTTGAAAACCAAAACCACAAAAGCCCCATGAAAACGATCCACCTCTGCCGCGCTGCGGCTCGACAAGCCACGCTCGTCCTGATCCTGTTTTTAACCGCCACCGGCCTTTGGGCGCAGACGTCGCCGACACAGACGCCGCCGACACAAATGACGCCGGCACAGATACAGGCACGCCGGGCGCAAATGCGGAATGCCCTGACCAACAAACCGGCGGTCACACCGGCGGGGTTGCCGTCAGGCCCCGGCTTCTCCGCGCCACCGGCGGGTGCGCCCGCGCCCGGTGCGCCGGCAACGGCCCCGGCGACGACCCCGGCAACGACCCCTGCCTATTTAACAATGACGCCGGCCGCGACGGCGGTTACGCCCGACGGCGGCGCGCCGGAAAAGGAAGTGGCCGGTTATGACTTCAATTTTCCCGGCGTGGACGTGAACCAAGTGCTCGAAGTGTATGCGAATCTGGTGGGGCGCACGTTGTTGCGCGCGGGTTTGCCGCAGGCGTCCATCACGTTGAAGACGCAAACCAAGCTGACCAAGACCGAGGCGATTCAGGCGTTGCAGGCGGTGCTGGCGCTCAACGGCATCACGGTTATCCCTATCGGCGAAAAGTTCGTGAAAGTGCTGCCGCCGGACCTGGCCGGGGGTGGCGGCGGGTCGCTGGACAGCACCGATGCGGCCCATTTGCCGGACCTCGGCACCTACGTCACGCACATCACCCAGTTGAAATACGTCAAGCCCAGCGCAATAATTCCCATTATTTCACCGCTCGGAAGACTGAAAGATATTCTCCCGCTGGATGACAACGGCATTCTCGTCATCCGCGACTACGCCGAAAACGTCAAGCGGATGCTGGAGATGATTGACAAGATAGACATCAGCGTGCCGGCGGTCTACATCTCCGAGGTCATCCCGATCCGCTACGCGCAGGCCGACGACATCGCGAACGCGCTGAACAGCCTCGGCGGCAGCGGCGGCGGAACCGTCTCCGTCGGAAGTTCCGGCGCAAGCCCGACCATCAGCGGACTTGCGGGCAACCGCGGAACGGGTTTGGGTGGGATGGGCGGCATGGGCGGCATGGGCGCGACCCAGCCCGGTGCCAATCCGTCCACCAGCCCGTTCGGCCAGTCGCGCACGGGCCTGGGCGCGCAGGCGAATCCCAACGGCACGCCGTCATCCACCACTCCATTTGGGCGGCGGCTGCTGAACATCATCAACCAGGCGGGCGGCGGCGGCGCTGGCGGGCAGGAGCCAATCCAGGTTTTCGGACAGGCCAAAATCATCGCCGACGAGCGGGCCAACTCGCTGCTCGTCTTCGCCACGCGGCAGGACATGGATCAAATCAAGCACGTCATCTCGCAACTGGACGTCCTGCTCGCGCAGGTGCTCATCGAGTCCGTCATCATTGACTACTCGCTCGGCCCCGACACATTGAACTTTGGCGTCTCCGCGTCGCAAAATAAGCAGACCTTTGCGTCCAACCCGCAAACCGTTGGCCTTGGCGGCATGAACAATGGCCAGACGCTCCTTGGGTTATTGGGCGGCGGCATTAACGGCATCACCAACAGCAGCGCCCCATTCGGCAACAGCCTTCCCGGCGGCTTGAGTTATTTCGGGAACATTGGGCCGAAGTGGGACGTGGCCTTGGCGGCAGCGGCGACTGACAGCCATGCCAGCATCATCCAGCGTCCGCGCATCCAGACTTCGCAGGCCAAGGCCGCGCAGTTCTTCGTTGGCGACACCGTGCCTTATGTCACCGGCACCTACAATTACGGTGGCGCCTACGGCAACCAGTCCTCCTATTCACAACTTTCCGTCGGCGTGGAACTGGACGTGACGCCGTTCATCAATCCAGACGGCCTCGTCGTCATGCAAATACAGCAGGAAATTGACGATCTCAACGGCTCCACCCATATTGACAACGTTGGCGACATTCCCAACACCATCAAACGCACGCTCAATTCTGAAATTGCCGTCAGGGACAAGGACACGGTCATGCTCGGCGGCTTCATCAAAAACTCAAAATCCACCACCAGATCAGGCGTGCCGCTTTTACAAGACATTCCGCTGCTCGGCAACCTGTTCTCCAGTCGCAGCAACAAGAAAGGCCGCGAGGAACTCATCGTCCTGATGCGCCCCACCGTTTTGAAGACGCCCGAAATCGCCGCGGCAAATACCATCAAGGAGGAACAACGGCTGCCCAATGTTTCCCGCACCATGGCTGAAGAGGTCGAGGAACAAAGAAAATCAGTCGAAGCCGAGCGCAGACTGGAATTGAAACATCACAAGACCATGTCCGGAGGCGCTTTCAACACGCCCATGCCGGCAACGAACGTTTCTTCGGAACAGTTGCCCCCGCCGCAAGCGCGTGACAACGGCTTTTTCACGCCGGTCGCGCCCAATGCGCCGGTGGTTCCGGCGGACGCCGGCAGCGCCGCGTCACCAACGCCCTGATGCGCGCCGATTCCATTGCATGACTTGGGAGCGCCGGCGTGTTGCGCACGGAAAATTTTAGGATTATAGCGGTTTAACAAAAACTGTGGCCGCACCTGAAAGCCGGCTGGATGATTCCGCGAGGTTTTGGACTGCGGCAGCCCTCTGCCGCTTTTTCACCGGAAGGCGGGCGACGCAAAGCGGC
>JBEKRA010000292.1:0-3582 GCA_049519195.1 Verrucomicrobiota bacterium | reverse complement strand
GTCCGGCGGCGACCGCGCCTGTTTTAATAAAGTCTCTGCGTCTCATGGTTTCCTTCGTTCGGGGTTTTCGCGAGACTATAAAAGCTTTGGAATTTGTCCAGCACTTCCTTTCGTGGTTTGGATTCGCGCGACACACTTTTTCTAGTCTTTCGCACGCGCCCGGCTATATTCCGCTCGCACCCATTCAAACACACAGTGATATGACGCTCAGGAAATTCCCGCAACTGTCCGCAGACGCCGGAGCGCCGAGCATTGCTCGGCACGAACCGCGACTTCATGCCGAGCAATGCTCGGCGCTCCGTCCCAAATCTGGTTTTGGCGGAGTTTTCGCGCTGGTTGTCGTGTTCGCCATCAGCATTTGCGGCGGTCCGCTTCACGCGCAGTCATTTTTTCCGCAGCGGCCGGACGATCCGCGCGCTGTGAGTTTCACCAAGGAAACATTTGGCGCGCACGCGGACGGAATCGGCGATGACGCCGACGCGTTGCAGCAGGCGGTCAACAGCGTGCGAGGCGCGGGCGTCGTGCTGATTCCCGAGGGCCGTTATCGCCTCGGCAAAACGGTTCATGTCTGGCAGGGCATCCGTTTGATTGGTTACGGAAAAAACCGGCCGGTGTTTGTGCTTGGCCGCAACACGCCCGGTTATCAAGAAGGCGGCGGCCGCTACATGATTCAATTTACCGACAGCCGTCCGCAGGCCGGCGGCCCGATCGTGGATGCGTCAGAATTCACGTTTTACAGCGGGATGAACAACATTGATTTTGAATTGCAGGACGGAAATCCGGCGGCGATTGCTGTGCGTTTTCACGTCGCGCAACACAGCATGTTGACGCACATGGATTTTCAAGTCGGCTCGGCCCGCGCCGCGCTGGAAGACATCGGCAATCAGGCCAGCGACATCCACATCCACGGCGGCGACTACGGCATCATCACCAAACGCACCTCGCCCGCGTGGCAATTTCTGCTGATGGATTCGAGTTTCGACGGCCAGCGCGCCGCGGCAATCCAAACGATGGAAGCCGGCGTCACGCTCGTGCGCGATTGTTTCACCAACATGCCTGTCGCGTTGAAAATCACGGCGGGTGAAGTGGAGCAACTCTACGCGCGCGACCTGCGTTTGGAAAATATCCGCGAAGCTGCGCTGGTCGCCGGCAATTGGCGCAACTCGCACTCGGAGGTTACGTTCACGAACATCGCGTGCAGCAACGTGCCGGTTTTTTTCAACGGCGAAAAGAGAATCAAGGCGCCGGCGAAAAATTATGTGATGGAAAATTTCACTCTTGGCCTCGAAATTGGAGCGGATGGACGCGAGCGGGGAATTCAGTTGCGCCATCACGAGCGCAGGCTGTCTAAACCAGCGCCAATCGTCGCCAGCGATATTCCGCCGCTGCCGCCGATGGAGAAGTGGGTGAACGTCCGCACGCTGGGCATCGGCACGAATTCGTCTGGAGACGACACGGCGGCGCTGCAAGCGGCGATTGAAGAACACCCGGTTCTGTTTTTCCCAAGCGGCACGTATCGCGTGAGCGCGCCGTTGAAATTGAAATCCGATACCGTGTTGATTGGCTTGAATCCGGGCACGACCACCATTTCGCTGACCGCCGGGTCCGGGGCTTTTGCCGGTGACGGCGAGCCGATTGGCGTCATCAATGCTCCGAGCGGCGGAAGCAATATTGTCAGTTCGATTGCCGTCGGCAGCGGAGCGCGAAATCCCCGCGCGGCGAGCGTGCTTTGGATGGCCGGCCCGAATTCGATGCTCGACGATTTGTCATTTGTCGGTGGCGGCGGCGGTGGGTTTGGCGGCGGATTCGGCAGAGGCCGTGGCGCTGGCACGAACGCCGCGCCTGCCGCAACTCCGCCGGCGCGCGGCGGCGGTCCGGGCCAGGGTTTCAACAGCAACCATGCCGCCGATCTTCTGGTGCGCGGCGGCGGCGGAATTATCCGTGGCTGCTGGCCGCACGACACGGGCGCAGGAGTTGGTTTGCGCATTGAGAATACCTCGACGCGCGGGAGAATTTATCAGATTTCCGTCGAGCATCACATGCGCATCGAGTCGCAATACGATCAGGTTCGCAACTGGGAAATTTACGACCAGCAAACCGAGGAGGAAAATCCTGCCGGAGCCGAGGCCTACTCCATTGACATTCAGGATTGCGAAGGTCTCACGTTTGCCAACCTCTACATGTATCGCGTGTCAAGGAACGTCCTGCCGAAAATCTATGCGGCCATTGTCCGCCGGTCCGACTCCATCGCTTTCCGGAATGTAAAAGTGTTCAGCCAGACGCGGCTCGCGTTCGACAACGCCGTGTTGGCGGAAGGGAACGGTGCCGCCGTGCGTTCGCATCACTTCACGAGTTTTGTCGTCAGCCGAAAAATGAAGCCGCCAATCGCCTTGCGCCTGCCGCCAGTTTTTGAGAAGAAAGCCAGGCTGGAGAAACTCGCGACCGGCTTTATCAACGCTTCCGGTTTGACAACGGGCGACGCCGGGACGGTTTTCTTCAGCGACGCAGCAAGCAACAGAATTTATCGCTGGAACGAAAGCGCAAAGAAGGTGGAATTGCTGGCTCAAATTCAAGGCCAGCCGCAGGTGCTCGGCTTCGTGCCGCCGTCGGGTTTGGTGGCGATTGCCAACCAGAAAGCAGTTTATTTCCTGAATTTAACCAACGTTGAACCAGCCCGGCCGGCAACGGAAGTTCACGCCGAAGCAGTAAAAGAAACCGCGGAAATTTTGCCGGAGACGATTCTCCTGCTGCCGGTGGGTTTGCACAATCAATTATGGCAGATGGACGACATGATGGAACACCGCGGCTTTGTTTATCGCTCGGGCAGCAACACGGCGATCGTGACGAACGTGCCCGACGAGCATCGCGGCTATTTTTACGCGCCGGGAACTAAGACCGCGATCATGGCCGGCGGCACTTGGCGGCCCAACCTCCAAAGTTCGCAACTCGCGGCGTTCGCGCCCGGCGATTCGCATTACCTCACCAGCGAAGACAACGGACGAACCTATGTTGCAAAGCTTGACGACTATCGCTCACTTTCAACAACCGTTTTCGCCGAACGTGGCGGCACTTCCGTTGTCACGGATTCTGCCGGCAACGTTTATATCGCGAGCGGGCAGGTGTGGATTTACAACCGCGCCGGCAAGCAAATCGGCGTGCTCGAATTGCCGGAGCGCCCCGGCAGCTTCGCTTTCGGCGGGCCTGACAAACGCACGCTGTTTATCGGCGCGCGTTCGTCGCTTTATTCAATCCGAACCAAAGCGCCGGGAATTTGAAACGGTGCGATGGCTCAATGCGCGACGTCACCCAGGTTCAGGGTGAGATTCGTTATCGGCTTGTCATCGGCGTCGAGAAACCGCGCGCAAAAATCCGTCATGCCGCTGCCATTGATTATGGCGCCTCGCACGACATTCGGTCCTTTCTTGAGCGTCAGCCGTTTTGAAACCCCGTCATCAACGACCGTCTGACGGTCGCCGTAGATACCCGCAACTTCCTGGCCGTTGACCCACCAGACCGAAGACGCATTGGAGCCGATGGCCAGGCGCACGTTGGGCATGTCCTGCGGACAGTTAACCACAGTCA
>JBEKRA010000291.1:0-3595 GCA_049519195.1 Verrucomicrobiota bacterium | reverse complement strand
CCACAATTTCAATTTCCAGGGTGCGCAACTTGGAAAAGACCTCGTCGAGAATTTCCGGGGTCACGGCATTGTCCGGCAGCACCTCGTTGAGATCGGTGTAGGTCAAATGCCCCTGTTCCTGCGCGAGGCGGACGAGTTCCTTGATTTTTTCCGAAAGCGCCGGATCGAAACCGTTTTGCGTGATGGTGGGGAGCGGTTTGACAGCCGCGGATTCCGCGCGCGGCTTGGGATGCGCCGCCATGCGGCGTCTTCCCGTTTTCAGAGACGAATTTGCTCCTGGTTTGCGAACCTTCGATTTTGACATACAACAACATCACTTCCGGCACACGCCCGAAGCGTGTGGAAATATGAAAAGCCGCGGCAATTTCGTCAAGCCGGGAAACGACAAATTATATTCCCGCCGTGATGTGAATTTCGCGCGGCTCGAGCTTTTCCAAAATCATTTCCACCGTGCGGTCAATCGCGCCGAAGTTTTTGCGGACGACCCCTTGCGCGTTGCGGCCCAGTTCCGCGCGGCGGTTTTCGTCGGCGAGCAGGCCGGCGACCGCCGCTTCCAGCGCCGCCGGATCGCGCGCCTGGATCGCGCCGTCTTCCGCGACGAAGTTGCGCGCGATTTCGGCGAAATTCTCCATGTTCGGCCCGAACACCATCGCCCTGCCCAGCGCGGCCGGCTCGATCGGGTTCTGCCCGCCGCTGGCCGTGAGGCTTTTGCCGACGAACACCACAGTCGCGTGCTCGTAAAAAAAACGCAGTTCGCCGGTCGTGTTGACCAGCAGGCATTCGGCTTCGCCGTCGGCCAGTTGCGTGCCGGCGCCGATCGAATTGCGATAGACAAATTTCACGCCGCGTTCGCGCAGTTGCCGTCCGACCTCGTTGCCGCGCTCGAAATGCCGCGGCACGAGCACCAGAAAAAGTTTCGGGAAACGCGCCCGCAGCCGCTGCGCCATTTCCGCCAAGATGATTTCCTCGCCGTCATGCGTGCTCCCGCCGACCAGAACCGGCGCATCCGGCGGCACGCCGAGCTGGCGGAAAAGCGCCGGCACGTCGAACACCCGGCGCTCGTCCAGCTTTGCCGCGTCGAATTTCAAATTGCCGACGACGCGGACGGCTTCGGGCCGGCAGCCGGCCTCGCGCAACCGCGCGGCGTCCTCCTCGTTCTGGCAGCCGACGCCGGCGAACGAGGCGAACAGCGGCCGGAACAAAAAGTCGAACCGTTTGTAGCCGCGAAACGAGCGGTCGGACAGCCGCGCGTTGGCCAGAAAAACCGGGATTTTCAAATCGTGCGCGCGCCACAGGAAATTCGGCCAGATTTCCGCCTCGATCAGCACGATGGCCTCCGGGTTGGTGAGGGACAGCGCGCGCACGACACAACTCCGCCGGTCAATCGGGTAGTATATTTTGCTGATGTGCGTCGGCAGACGGCGGCGCAATTCGGCCATGCCGGTGGTCGTGGTGGTGGACACGACGAATTTGATGTTGGGCATGCGCAGTTCCAGCGCGCGGATGAGCTGGGTGCAGAGGTTGACTTCGCCGACGCTGACGGCGTGCATCCAGATGATCTGGCGGTTGGTGAGCGCCTGCTTGAGATTCGGGCGGTATTGCGCGAACCGCTCGTGAAAGCCGGGACGCCAGTTGCCGCGCCGCCACATCCGCCAGAAATAATACGGCGATGACAGCGCAAAAAAAACCGTGAACAAAATGTTGTAAAGTGTCCGCATCCAATTCCCGGAGCTGCAAAGGCTTCAATTTCCCAACACCATGACGTTTCCGCCATGAAAGTGTTTCACATCTGCGGCAAAATTTCAACTGCGGAAAAAAAACAACCAGATGGCAATAAGCGCCGGAAGCAGAAAGGGCAGCGTGAATTTGAAAACGAATCCAAGAAATCCCGGCATGGGGATTTTTTCCTGGTCAGCGATGGCCTTGACCATGAAGTTTGGCCCGTTGCCGATATAGGTCGCCGCGCCAAAAAACACCGCGCCGACGCCGATGGCCAGCACGCTCAAGGCATTTTGACGAAGCAACTCCGCGATTTCATTCGTGCCGGTCGCGCCGGAAAGCGCGCTCAAGAAACCGAGATACGCCGGCGCGTTGTCCAGCACGGCGGACACAGCGCCCGTGCTCCAAAAGAAAATTCCCGCCGACGGACTGGCGCCGAGCAATTCCTTCGCGTGAAGGCCGAGCCAGTCGAGCGCGGGCATCATCGTCGCAAAAATACCGGCGAATAAAACCACCACCTCCCGAACCGGATGAAAATTAAAATGGTTCGCCTCGTGAATGGATTTCCGCGTCGTGAAATACGAGCCGAGCGCGGCGGTGAGCATCAGGGCTTCGCGGAGAAAAACCGGCCTGCTCACAAAAACCGCGCCAAGAATCACTGCGAGGAAAAACAAACTGGCCAGCCCGTCAAATTTCCAGGTTTCCGGCGCGATTTTCTTTTCACGCGCGGCGCGCGGCGCGCGGGCAAAGTTGATTTTGTCCACGACGTAAAACATCGCGAGCAAAATGCCAACGCCCGTTGCCCACATCGGCCAGCAATTTTTCGCCACCCACCAGAACGGCACGCCTTGCAGGTATCCGAGAAACAGCGGCGGGTCGCCGACGGGCGTGAGGCAGCCGCCGACGTTCGCCACGATGAAAATGAAAAAGACGATGTGATGAGCCGCGACGCGGCGTTGGTTCATGCGAATCCACGGACGAATCAGCAGCATCGCCGCGCCGGTCGTGCCCAGAACATTCGCCAGCACTGCGCCGGCCAGTAAAAAAACGGCGTTCGCCAGCGGCGGGGCTTCGCCTTTGACACCGATGCAGATGCCGCCGGAAACGACGAACAGCGAGCCGACCAGCATGATGAAACTCGCGTAATCATGCGCCGTGTGCAGGACGCGCGGCGAGTCATGCAAAATGAAAATGTAATAACCGAGTGTGACCGCGCCAAGTCCCAGCGCGACTTTGGCGTAATGCCGCAGCCACCAGCCCGGCGCGAGCAGGGGCGCCATCGCCATCGCGCCAAGCAGGACCGCGAACGGCAGGATCATCCAAGGATTTGGCGGAACCATTCCCGCCAGCTTGCGCGGGCGGAGAGAATTCTTCAAATCGTAAATCCAAAATCGGAAATCGTAAATGAAGGTGGGGTGGTCGACGGGACTCGAACCCGCAACATCCAGAACCACAATCTGGGGCTCTACCATTGAGCTACGGCCACCAACCGGCTTCACAAACTAGTTTTTCAAACGGCGCGAGTCAAGTTTGCGCCATTGCAAACCGCGCGCCGCCGTTTTAGAATTTCCCCGTTCATGGCGGAATACAAAGTTCAATTCGAGGTTTTTGAAGGCCCGCTCGACCTGCTCCTTTATCTCATCAAAAAGGAGGAGGTGGACATTTACGAGATCAACCTCACCAAACTCGCCACGCAGTTCATTGAATACATTGACCTGATGCGCGTGTTCGACCTCGAAGTCGCCGGCGAATTTCTCGTGATGGCCTCGACGCTGATGTATATCAAGAGCCGCGAACTGCTGCCCGTGGATCAGCAGGTCGCCGTCGAGGGCGAGGACGAAGGCGAAGACCCGCGCTGGGAACTCATCCGCCAGCT
>JBEKRA010000290.1:0-3599 GCA_049519195.1 Verrucomicrobiota bacterium | reverse complement strand
GCGCCGAGCCGCCGTTGCGAACGACGCGGGTTACGCCGGCGTAGCCGCTGTTGTCCACGGAGGGATCCAAAACGCACTTGTAAATCAGTCGCTGCTCGTTGGAATCCTGCCGAACGTCGCCGGCTTCGACGCCCTTGGTTGCTCCCCGCGCGGGGTGACTGCCCCAAGTCGCTCCGGAAACCATGCTCCACCCCGCGGACTTCTGCAAAGCGATTCGGACATTCACCGACTGACCCGCCGGGGCGGTGAGCAATTGGACTACAACGTTGTCAGGCCGGGAAGCGAACGTTTGACGAAGCCAATCACCGTGCTCGTCCGTCCAGTTGACCTTGATCTCACTGTTTTCGAAATTGACGGTGCGGAGATAATTTTTGATCTCCGCGGTTTTCGGAAAATCTAGCTGCATCAGGAATGCCGGGATGGTGAGATGCGGCTCGCCCCGTGGAATAGGGGGCTGAACTGCCGCCCCGTGCGTCTGGTCAGGTATTCCACGGGGCGAGGTATTTTGCTTGATGGGGCTTGCGTTCATGCGCTCGATGGCAAGCGACATGGCGTCGCCGTGTTTCCCGTCCAGCACCATTTGACGCACTTGCGGGAAAATGTCCGCGACGTTGGGCGCCTCAAAAGTGCGCTTCCACGGCATGAGCAGGCCTTCGTGGTGGAAAAGGATTTGCTCGGCGTAGGGATCGCCCATCAACTCGATGTTCATCGCGCCGTTGCCGGAGATGAGACACTCGCTGACGATGTTGCCAGGGGCGATGCTGCAAAAGCCGCGCTGCGGAACAATTTTCCGCTTCACCCGTTCGGCCAGCGGCATCGGCGAAATCGGATACGATCTCGCGGGCGTAGGCGGCTGGGGCAGGAACCGATCGCCCTGCACGCGGTGAAGATATTCAGCCGGCCGATTGTCCGCCGACGGTGCTCCTGTTTTTGCGGAATCGCTTTCGGCCGCGGCGAGCATCGGCGCTATTTTTAGTGAACCCATCGCGCCGACAGCGACCGCGCCTGTTTTAATAAAATCTCTGCGTTTCATAATTTCCTCGTCTGGTTTATTAGCTGTTCATCACGCGACCCGATTGACCCAATCCAGCGGATTCCGCCGGCCAATTTTCAAATGAACCTTCACCGGCTTTCCTTCCGGCAAATGCAAATCGAAGGCGGCGGTGTCGGATTGCGGCTTCGTCGCCAACGCTCCCGACGAGGCGGAAATTCCTTCGATGCCATACCGGGCAATCAAGGTGACGTCCTGCTTTCTCACGGAGGTGACAGTTAAGTCCACAGTCCGCGCTTCCATGTCCCAAGCCAGTTTGTTGAGCCGCGCAAAAGTGTGGAGTTGCATTCCATTGATCGAGCCTTTGGTCAGCGTCGGCGGAAGCGCTGGCAGAACTTCAATCACACCGGGGCGCGAATACGCCAGCATTTCCATCATGATCGTTGGAATCCCGCCCTGCGCATCGGCTATTCCGACCCCGGAGTAGGGATCGTGGGAGCACCGGAGCGTCGCGGCGACCCAGCCGGTTTCAATCAGTTGCCGCAGTTCGCTGTCCACCATGTAGGCGTCTTTGAGCCGCGCTCCGACCAAGGCGCGATGGCAGAGACCATGAGCAGCCAGCCGCTCCGGAATGCGGTGCCGGTCGGCGATCAGCGCCGCCTTGGCCAGTTGCGGCGTGCGGTCCGGATCAATTTCATCGCCGGGCCAAACGCCATAGAGATGAGAAATGTGCCGATGAACGTAACGATCCGTCAACGTGGGCCAGGCCCATTCTTTCATGGTGCCGTCCGGTTCGAGCAGGTAGGGCGGCAGTTTGGCCAGCATCGCCTTCCATTTCGGCACGCTGTCGGCCTCGATGCCCAGCAGCTCGCAAGACTCGATCAGATTCGCCAGGACTTCCCGGCAACCCGCGATGTCCATGCTGGCATTGATCGCCAACATGCACGAAGGGTTCAGGTTGCCAGGATTGTTTTCCGGGGAGAAGGATGGAACGAAGATGTAATTCCCGTCTTTGTCCGTCACCGTCAGGAAATCCTCATAAAACAACGCCAGATCTTTGTAAGCCGGCACCACGCGCTTGCGGAGGAAATCCAAATCGCCTGTCACGAGGTAGTGGTCCCAGAACGGGCGCACACACCATGCGTCATCGCCAAGCCAGTAGGGATGCGGCCAGGTTTCGCCGGTCTCGGTCGAACCCGCATGGTCATACATGGTTTCGACGCCCCACTCTTTGCTCGGCGTGAGGGAGTATTTGGTGCCGCGCATCCCGAAAATATTCTTCGCGTTGGTGCGGAAGTCCGGGATCAGGCTCTCCATCCAGTTGAAGTAGGCGTCCTCGCCTTCGCGGTGATAGCCCAAAGCCATCGGCGCGAGCTGCAGGTTGATGTTGGCGTTGGTCTCGGCCGACATGCTGCAATACTTGCCGCTGGTGAGGATGAACCAGTAGCGGCACATGTCGAATAGCGCCTCGAGAAATGCGCCCGAATAGCCCGGGCTGGACCGCTGATCAGACAAGAGTTCTTCAGACGACAATCCATATTTGGAAGCGCCGCCGAAATTCACGGTGACGCGGTTGAGCATCTCGGACTGCACCTTGCGCGCCCGTTCCAGCAACGCCGCATAGTCCGGGGTGATTTTTTCCAGAGCTTGCCGGGTCGCTTCCACCTGCTCCTCACTGTAGTCGGGGAAATAATCAATGCGCGTCAGCAGCATTACCGACGACGCATTTTCGATGACCAACATGTTTCCCTCCATCCGGGCCGCGCCTCCGTCTCGGACCACGCGAGTCACGCCGGCGTAGCCCCTGTTGCTCACAGATGGATCTCCCAATCGGCCCTTGTAAATCAGCCGCTGCTCGTTGAAGTCCGTCTGGGCGTTGCCTTGTCCGCCACCTCCGCCACCCGGCGCACCGCCCGCCCGCCCTCCTCTTCCGCCGCGCCCGCCACCGCCGCCCGCTGCCACCGTGATGCGGACATTCACCGATTGTCCTTTGGGGGCGGTGAGCCATTGGACCACAAGGTTGTCGGGCCGGGAAGTAAAAGTCTGACGGACCCACTCACCGCGCTCGTCCGTCCAATGAGCCTTCACCTCGGTGCTTTCGAAATCAACCGTGCGGAGATAGTCCTTGACCGACGCGTTTTTCGGAAACTCAAGACGCATAGAGAACCCCGCGCCTCCGCCGAATCCCATTCCACCCCCTTGGATGGGGTTTGCGTGCCATTTCTGATAGGCGAATGCCGCCGCTTCGTGGTATTTACCGTCCAGCAACATTTGCCGCACCTGCGGGAAAATATCCGCGATGTTGGGCGCCTCGGCGGGTCTGCGACGCGGCACAAACAGCATTTCGTGGCGGAAAGGAATCTGTTCGGTGTAGGGATCGCCCTCCAACTCGATGTTCACGGCTCCAGTGCCAGAGAGGAGAGATCCGCTCCCGGGCGTCAGACTGCAAAAACCGCGCCGCGGCACGATCTTCCGCCTGACCCGTTCCGCCAGTGGCATCGGCGAAATCCGCACGTCACCCGGCCCGGATGAATCGGCGAGAACCGGCGGCTTGGGCAGGAACTGGTCCGACTGCGCGCGGCGGAGATAGTCGGCGGAGCGGTTGTCT
>JBEKRA010000289.1:0-6982 GCA_049519195.1 Verrucomicrobiota bacterium | reverse complement strand
GTAATTGATGCTGTCGCTGGCAAGGCCGTCCTTCGTGGAATAGCGCGCCCATTTTCCATTTTGAAACCGGGCCAGTCCGTGGCCGCTGGCTCCAACCCACAGGACACCATCCTTGTCAGTGTATAGACAGGAAATGTCATCGCCGGGCAACCCATTGCCATCGGCGCGATAAGAAACAAATTTTCCGTCCTTGAAAAAATCCAGCCCCCGGTTTTCCGTGCCGATCCACAAATTTCCGGCGGCGTCTTCCGCGATGGCGCGAATGGTGTTTCCCGAAAGGCCGTCGCGAGTCGTGAACAGTCTCCAGTTTTGTCCGTCGAATTTTGCAAGGCCATTTTGCGTTCCGGCCCAAAGCTGTCCATCCCGGCTTTCAAACAGCGCGAAAATTTCCGGCCCGATAATTCCCGCACCCGGCGCGGGAACAAAATGATTGGTTTGAAACAGAAACAGTCCATCATCCCGCGTCCCGACCCAAATCCGTTGTTGACGATCCACCAGTGTTTCCCAGGCGTCTTGATGCTGTCCCGGGTGAAAATATTGCGCGGAATTTGTTGTCCAATACGACATGCCAAGCGCTCCAAAAGCCACCCACAAGCCGCCGGACGCGTCCTCGGACAACGATTGAGCCGCCCACGAATGCAGTTCAGCCGGGGTGTCAAAGGCCTTTCTTTTAATCCGGTTCAATCCACTGCCGTCAGTTCCCACCCAAAGATCGCCCTCGCGGTCCTGGCAGAGCGAAAGAACATAGACGGACGACAATCCCTGGTTGGTCGAGATGTTCTGGTATTTGCCATTCGCGTCATACCAAAAAATCCCCGCGCCCAGCGTGCCGACGATCAGATTGCCATCCTTGTCTTCACACGCAGATTTGATGACTAAATTGCCCCAAGGATATGCACCGAAGTCTTTTTCCAGTCCGCCTGATTTCCATTTTTGAACCCGGCCGTTCATCAACCGCCATAGTCCGCCGTCTTGACTGGCCAGAATGTAGATTAAATTTTCCGCAGAAACCGATTCACCAATAA
Organism: Verrucomicrobiota bacterium; assembly: GCA_049519195.1. GTDB lineage: Bacteria > Verrucomicrobiota > Verrucomicrobiia > Limisphaerales > UBA11358 > UBA11358. The sequence continues at coordinate 5,957 of JBEKRA010000289.1, read as the reverse complement.
CAATCGCCTTCGGATTAAAATTTTCAGGACGGATTGAATACATTCCGCGGAGATCGGCAATCCACAGCGCACCGGATTTATCAATCGTAATCATTCGGCATATCGGAGGCGTTTGGAAATTGAAACTTAACGTTTCCATTTTTCCACTTTGATAACGAGTAAGGCGCGAATCTGACGTATAGAACCACGCCGCACCGTTGGAATCGTCACAAATGGATGTTAATTTGACTTCCTGACCTGCGCGCCCGATGTCGAAACTTTTTACTTTCCCGTCTTTAATAACAAGCAAACCAGACGATTCCGTTCCGACCCAGAGATTCGTCCGGCTGTCCTCAAACAGATAAACAATCCGGTCACTGTTCAGGCCGGGCGTGTTCATTTCGTCAAATGCCGTGAAATGAATCCCGTCAAACCGCACCAGTCCGTGAAGCGTTCCGAGCCAGAGATAACCGTCGCGCGTCTGGATGACCGAAATGACTTCGCTGTCCGGCAGGCCTTCCTCGGTGCTCCAGGAATCCACGATGAACGGCGCGCTGGATCCGGCCCCCGTGCCGGCGACCGCCGGAAGGGCGAGCGCAAAAAGACAAAGCGGCAGCCCCGCGAATCGAAACGCCCGTGATTTTGTCGGCATATTTTTTAACAACGCGGCCGGATGCAAAGCTGTTCGTGGCAGAATACAAGCCCGGCGGCAAAGAGGAAAAATTATTTTACAAAAAAAATCACTTGTCACTTTTGCGTGGCGGGTTAAGTTTGGCTTGCCCAACGAGAACTGGGCGCCTCGGCGGGTGACGGCGATCTAAATCGTGTGTGTTCGCCGCACCCGTCGAATTTTTTTGCGGGTTCTGCTTGGCAAGCGCGGATTTCACAGGTTAGCTGATGGCAATGCAAATCGTGCTCGATTACATCAAACGCAACCAGGCCCGCTTCGTCGCCGAGTTGTGCGAATTTCTGCGCTTCCCCAGCGTCTCCGCCCAGCCGCAACACAAAAAAGATATGCGCGCCTGCGCGGATTGGCTGGCCGCGCATTGCCGAAAAATCGGCCTTGAAGCAAAAGTCTGCCCGACCACCGGCCATCCCATCGTCGTCGCCAAAACTCGGCGGGGCGGGGCTGCTGACGAGCTAAAAAAACACGGCTCGCGAGGACGCTGGCCCCACCAGCGTCCGCATTTCATGGTCTATGGCCATTACGACGTCCAGCCGCCGGAGCCGCTCGAACTGTGGAAATCACCGCCGTTCGAGCCGCGCATCGCGGGCCGCTCGCTTTTTGCCCGCGGCTCGACCGACAACAAAGGCCAGATCTTCGCGCATCTCAAGGCGGTTGAGGCCTATTTGAAAACCGGCACTCCCCTGCCCTGCGACCTGGCATTCATCATCGAAGGCGAGGAGGAAGTCGGCAGCGCGAACCTCGCGAAGTTTCTTAAATCGAATCGCCGCGAACTCGCCTGCGACGCCGTCGTCGTTTCGGACACGGGAATGCCTGACGCCGATCATCCGGCGCTCACTTACGCGCTGCGCGGCATCATTGCGTTTGAAATCACGCTGCGCGGGCCGTCGCGCGATTTGCATTCCGGCATTTTCGGCGGCGCGGTGGACAATCCGGCGATGGCCTTGAGCCAGTTGCTTGGCAGGCTCCGCGACAAAAACGGACGCGTCGCCATTCCCGGTTTCTACGACGACGTGTCGCCGCTCTCGGCTTACGAACGGAAGGAATTCAAACGCCTCCCGACCACCGCCCGCGAACTCCAGAAACTGCTCGGCGTGCCAAAACTTTTCGGCGAGCGCGGTTTCACACCTTTCGAGCAGCGCAGCGCGCGGCCGACATTTGAAATCAACGGCTTGACGAGCGGCTATCAGGGCGATGGCAGCAAAACCATCGTGCCGGCGTGGGCGCGCGCCAAAATCACCTGCCGCCTCGTGCCAAACCAAAATCCGGAGCGCATCCGCAAAGTCGTGTGTGACCACCTGAAGAAAATCTGCCCGCCATCGGTGCGGTTGGAAATCGAGTCTGGCCACGGCGCGGAGGCGTATATCGTCTCGCCCAAGAGCGCGCAAGCGCAGGCGGCGTTGCGCGCGTTGCGCCAGGCGTTCAACCGCGAACCAGTGCTGTTGCGCGAAGGCGGCTCAATCCCCATCGTCAATGATTTCAAGAAAGTCCTCGGCGCGGACACGCTGCTGCTGGGACTCGGCCTGCCGGAAGACAACGCACATTCACCGAACGAAAAGTTTGATCTGGACTGCTTCGAAAACGGCCAGCGCATGAGCGCGCTGCTGTGGCGGGAATTGAGCCGGGCTTGAATTATCTCAACCAATCAAATACCTTGTTCAAGGAGTTGCCCGGGATTTCAGTTCCTCCCCCATCCACCGGCAGGCCGACGACGTTGCTGAACGAGCCGGAGATTTCCGAGACAATCAGGTCGCCGTGCTCCTGAATGGCGTAGGCGCCGGCCTTGTCCAGCGGATTTATTTTCGACAGATAATCGCTGATCTGCCTTTCATCAAGCGGACGGAACGTCACGTCGGTGCTCACGGCGAAAAGCCGTTCGCGGTGTCCGCGCAGATGAATCAGGCTGACGCCGGTGATGACTTGATGTGTGCGGCCTTGCAACCGGGCCAGCATCAGCCGCGCGTCGGTAAGGTCGCGCGGCTTGCCCATGATTTCACCTTCGAGGAAAACCAGCGTGTCCGCGCCCAGCACGAGCGCATCTGGAATTTTCTTCGCCACGGCGCGCGCCTTGCGATGGGCGTTGAGCTGGCAGATTTCCAGCGGCGACAGATGTTCATGCGCCACCTCCTCCGCGTCGCTGGGGACGATTTGAAATTCCGGCTGCAATTGGCGCAACAATTTCGCGCGCCGGGGCGATGCGGAGGCGAGGATGAGCGGTGGCAGTTTCACGCGGAAAATCTAGACGCCGTTTGCACGGGTGTCGAGCAAGAGGACAATGGTAGTGGCACAGGCTTCCAGCCTGTGTTTTGGATTTCACAGACTGGAAGTCTGTGCCACTGTATTGCCATGCACAACGACCGCCGCATCGTCAATCTCGCGCTCATCGGTTTCATGGGCGCGGGCAAAACCTCCGTGGGCCGGTTCGCGGCCGAGCAGTTGCATTTCGACTATCTCGACACGGATGAACTCATCCAGACGCGCACGGGCCGGACCATCGCGGACATTTTCAAGACAGACGGCGAACAGGTTTTTCGCGCGCTCGAACAACAGTTGGTCGCCGAACTCACGAGCCGGACGAAAACCGTCATCTCCACCGGCGGCGGTTTGCCGGTGAATCCCGCGAACCTGGCAAGTCTGAAAACCCACGCGCTGGTCGTGTGCCTCTGGGCCTCGCCGGAAAAAATCTGGGAACGGGTCAAAAATCAGACGCACCGTCCCCTGCTCCATGACCCCGACCCGCAGAAAAAAATCCACGACCTGCTCGCCGCGCGGGAACAATTTTACAAGCAGGCCGACGTGTTAGTGAACACGGACATCCGGTCGCCCCGCGAAGTCGCCCAGCATGTGGTCCATCAATTCCGGCTTGAGGCCTCCGACCGGTGATGAAGGCAGTCCTACATTTTGGAGTGCGCGGACATGTCCGCGCTTTGAAAGCGGCGACATGTCGCCGCAATCCAAGCAAGCGCTTATGAAAGCGTCCGTCCGACAGCGCGCGCTGGAACTTGGCTTTGATGACTGCCGTTTCGCCACCTCCGCCGCGCCGGACAGCGCGGAATCCTTTCAAAAATGGATTGCCGGAAAGCAACACGGCGAAATGGCATGGCTCGAACGCAATGCTCCAAAGCGGATTGACCCGCAACGTGTTTTGCCTGGATCGAAAAGCGCGATTTGCCTCGCGGCAAGTTACGCCACGGGCAGGAGCGCGGACGGCTCGTCCGCGTGTGGCAAAGGCTATAACTCGCGGACGAGCCGTCCGCGCTCCTTTGGCCTTATCGCCCGCTACGCCCGCTTTGATGATTACCATGACGTGCTTGGTGAACGGCTCAAGCAACTGGCTCAATTCGTCAACAAACTCGGCGACAGCGGCACGCGCTCGCTCTGGTATGTGGACACGGGGCCGGTGCTTGAACGCGACTTTGCGCAGCGCGCCGGACTCGGTTTCGCCGGCAAGCACACCAACCTCATCAGCCGCCGCCTCGGCAACTGGATTTTTCTCGCGGAAATCCTGACCACGCTGGAGCTGGAGCCGGACGCGCCGGAGCGGAACCATTGCGGCAAATGCTCCCGCTGCCTCGCCGCCTGCCCCACCAACGCCATTGCCGCGCCATTCCAACTCGATGCTCGCAAATGTATCTCCTACCTGACGATTGAACTGAAAGGCCCCATCCCCGTCGAACTGCGCACTGCCATCGGCAATCGCATTTACGGCTGCGACGATTGTCTCGCCGTCTGCCCGTGGAACCGCTTCGCCCGCGATGGAAACCTGATGAAGCCGCACGCGCGTCCGGATTTGGCCGCGCCGGACTTGATTGAACTGCTCCAATTGGATGAGGCCGGTTTCAAATCGCGCTTTGCCGGAACGTCCATTTTGCGGACGAAACGCCGCGGCCTGCTGCGGAACGTCTGCGTCGCCCTCGGCAATACCGGCGATGCCACCGACCTGCCCTATTTGCAAAAAGCCGCCCGCGATGCCGAACCACTGATTGCCGGACACGCCCGCTGGGCCATAGAACAAATTGAATCGCGCGCGAAATAATTTTTTTCCGGCATCGGACAACCGGATTTGATTTCGGCGTTCACGGGCTGGTCATCACGCGCTTTCGGCTCCGCTGAACTCTTTTCGCCATCCCATTTCCGGCCCGAGTCTCCCGCGTGCGACACGCCGGAATAAAACCATCAATTGACAAAATCCGGCAAGCTGGCAACGTCTCTTTGCCGAACGTTATCAGGCGCCGCGCCTTTGGTGTTGGAGGCGCCGGATGCACCAGGATATTTTGTGCAGACTTCAAAACCAGAGAATGCCGCGAAGGATTCGGAAATGCTCCGCCAGCCGGAGATGCCCCCAGGCACCGCCATGTCGCTGCTGGGCGTGGATTATTTCCGCCTGAAGACGGACGATGACGGGGAATTATTCCTGACGCGCCTCGGCCTGCCGTTCTGGAAACATCTGCTGCCGGAGAACTGGTATGCCCACGAATGGTTCGAGGCCAACCGCGAACGGCTCGAAGGCACCAGCATGGTTTATCGCGTCCCCACGCGCTCGGTGGACGGCAGGGCGCTGAATCTCGTCGTCAAATGGTCGCGCGTCGGCGAAGTCGTCCCGCTCGACACGCTCACGGTCAACAAATTCATCCACGCGGAGTTCAACAGCCCGTTCGAGGAATTTTCGCTGCTCATGGAATTGCGCAAGGGCGAGGCCGGCCCGGCGGGCATCCGCATCCGCACGCAATTGCCGCTGGCCATTTACGTGCCCGGCCAGCGCCTCCAGCTCTGGCAGACCGGGCGTTCCGAGGACAAAATCCACGCCAAGGTCGCGCGCCATCCCGACGTGGAGATTGACATCCTGCGCCAGTATGTCGTCCTCTACGGCTGGATCAAGGGACGCGACGCGGTGGAGACGGCGGAACAGTTCGGGCTGTCGGACCGGAATCAGGCGGAATTTCTGGCGCGCACCACCAGCCTTGTCACCCACGAACTCTGGCAAAAAGGCTACCACGTCGTTGACATGAAGCCGGCGCACATCATCCTGCGGCCACGGCCGGACAAAACCCTCCTGCGCGATCACAACGGCCAGATTGCCTACGCGTTGATTGATTACGAACTGCTCGAACGGACGCGCGAACACGAACAGGCCGTCCGCACCGCCAACCGCCAGCTTTACCTCAAGCACATGGCCCGCCGTTTCGAGGTCAACGCCGCCGGCCCCCTGCCCGCCCACCTCCGGGCCACCAACCTGCTCGGCGTGGATTACATCTTTGGCCGCGCCGAAAGCACAGGCGGTTTGCTCTGGGTC
>JBEKRA010000288.1:0-3959 GCA_049519195.1 Verrucomicrobiota bacterium | reverse complement strand
TGAACGCGCGGGTCAACCTGCGAAATGTCATGCGCGCCGCTGGTTTCCAGCAGCACGGTGAAGCCGTCATCGCAAAGCTGCTTCATCAGCGGCAGGGAATTTTTCTGGAGCAGCGGTTCGCCGCCGGTCAGCTCAATGAGCGGCAATTTGAAATTTGAGATTTGAGATTTCAAATTGGAAAACGGCGCGGCCAGTTGGCGGACTTTTTCCAAAGTTGCCGCGAGCGATTTCTTTTTGCCCCCGGTGAAGGCGTGGGCGGTGTCGCAATAAGAGCAGCGCAGGTCGCACGCGGTGAGCCGGATGAAAACGCACGGCAGGCCGGCGAAGGCGCTTTCGCCTTGCAGGCTCAAATAGATTTCGTTGACGACGAGGGTGCCGGTCACAGCCGCAGTCTAGCCGGGCGGCTGGAAAAATGAAATGCTTTGCGATGCGGATTGGCTTTCTGGCGCGAGGTGGATTATTTTCCGCCAACATCCAGAAGATTTGATGAACCGATTAATTTGTCATGCTGCAATCCTCGCCACGCTGCTGGCGGCGGGCGCGGTTTGGGCTGGCGGCAGCGGGTTGAACGTGATTGTGGTGGTCAACCAGAACAGCACCAATTCGGTGCAACTGGGCAATGACTATTGCGAACAGCGCGGGGTGCCGCCCCAGAATTTGCTGCGCCTGACGGGCTGGACGGGCGGCTCCATCAACTGGAACCCCGCCAATTTCAAAACCAATCTCCTAAATCCCCTGCTGGCGATGGTCGCCAGCCGCGGGTTGACCAATCAGGCGCAGTTTGTCCTGCTTTCCATGAACATTCCCTACCGGGTGACGGATGGCACCGGCCAGAACAGCACCACCTCGGCTCTGTTTTACGGGTTCAAAACGAACACCGCGCCGGTGGCCGGCATTGCTTCGTGCTCGCTGCCTGACAATTCATCGAACAGTTACGCCTGCTCGGAACTGCCCTTCAGCCTGGCGATGCCGGACACGGCCAGCACCAACTCATTTCTGGCCATGATGCTCACGGACACCAACCTCGCCAGGGCCGAAGCCATTCTCAAGCGCGGCGTGGCGGCTGACAGCTCTTTTCCCACCCAGACTGTTTACCTCGCAAAAACCACTGACACCGCCCGCAACGTCCGGTTCGTGGAATTCGACAACGCGATTTTTGAAAACCAGGTGGCCGGCAATTATGCCGTGCAACGCACTAACACCAACGTGACCGCGTTCACCAACCTGCTCGGTTTGCTGACGGGATTGGCGACTTTTTCGCTGAAAACGAATGCCTTTGTGCCCGGCGCCTTGTGCGACAGTCTGACGTCCTATGGCGGTTACATTCTTGAAAACAGCGGGCAGACACCATTGCTGGCGTTTTTGGAAGCCGGGGCTTCTGGAAGTTATGGCACAGTGGTGGAGCCGTGCAATTACACGCAGAAATTTCCCGATCCCATGGAGTATTTTTATGAAGCGCGCGGTTTCTCGCTGGCCGAAGCCTGCTACCAAAGCGTTCTGAATCCGTTTGAGGGATTGTTTGTGGGCGAACCGCTTGCCGCGCCTTTCGCCCGTCCCGGCAACGCCGACTGGAGTTCGTTGACCAACGGAACCGTGTTGAGCGGGCAAACCACATTGAGTCTTAACTTCACGGCCGCCGCCACCATCCTGCCGCTGGCGCAGGCGGACCTGTTCGTGGACGGCACTTATTTTCAAACGATGACCAACCTGCCGCCCGCCGCCGGGAATGTTCTTACCGCCACCATCAACGGCTACGCCATCAATTACACCGTGCCGGCCAATGCTTCATTGGCCACCGCAGCGGCGGGTCTGGCGAACGTCCTGAACCTGCAATCCAATCTCACGCAAGTTTTTGCCTTTCCCGCCGGCGACCGGATTGAACTTCAATCGCTGGCCATGAATGTGCCCGGCACCAATGTCACCGTGACAGCCGGCGCCGCCATTGGTTCCGCATCCAATCTGACCGCCCGGTTGACCGCCGCCCGGCCGGTTTTTCTGGATACCGTCGCCACGGGCTATCAGGTCGTGACCATTTACAACACGCCCATCATCGGTGATTGGTTGCAGTTCACCTTCTTCAAGACCAACGGCAATATGGTAACGCTCGGTGTCACCAACACCACAACGGGCACCACTGTCAGGACACTGGCGCAAAATTTGATGAATTTAATCAATTCCACCCCGGCCTTGGAATCCGCAGATGGTCTTAGCGCATCAGATTTGGTCAGTGGAGTTTCCGATGGCGTCCCGGCGGCGCAATTTTTCCTGTATGCCCGCACGCCGGGCTGGCCGGCTTCCCAGATTCTAGCCATGCTGAACACCTCCACCAATCTTCAGGCGACTCCCGACGGCACAAACCCGTTGGCGGACAATGTCTCCGATCTCCGGCCGCGCAATCATCTTTACTTGAGTTCGGGAGCGGATTTGCTGGCGGTCAACTTTGCATGCGATACCGCTCAAATGTCCGACGGCTGCCATCAATTGACGGCGGTTGCATACGAGGGCACCAGCGTTGGCACCCAAACCAAAGTGGCGCGGGATGTGTGGATTCAAAACACGAGCCTGGCTGCCACGCTGGCCGCGCTCCCGGACGGTTCCAATGCCACGCTTGGCCAGCAACTGCAATTCACGGTGGCGGCCAATGTCACCAACATCTCGCGCATTGAATTGTTCAGCACGGGCGGTTCAGTGGGCGTGGCCACCAATCAAGCGACCGCCGTCTTCGACGTGTACGCCGCCTATTTGGGCCTCGGCCTTCATCCCTTCTACGCGCAGGTCACCGACCAGGCCGGAAATCGCTGCCAAACCCAGACGGTTTGGTATCGCATCCTTCCCACCATCACGCTCACGCTGACCGGCACGCCGCCAATGCTTGTCTGGCCGGCCATTCCCGGCCGCCAATACGATGTGCAGTCCACCACGAACCTGGCAGCCGGATTCCAGACCGTGACGACGATTGCCGAGACCAATTCCGTCATCCGGTGGCCGATCACCATGACCGGAAGCACGGGGTTTTACCGGGTGCGGTTGGATCCGTAAGTGTTTTCCAAAAACTGTGGCAGCCGACGTGAGAAGGATCTGTTTTTCTGACAATTTGAGCCTCGTTACCACGGCTGCCACTGATTTTTGAGCGCGACCGGCGAAACCTGTCCGAGCGAAAAGTGTTTTCCAATGCGGTAGCTGTTGGCAATTGCCGCCGTGACAAATGATTTTCCGATTTCCACCGCGCGTGGCAGATCGTGTCCGAGCGCGAGCGCGGCGCAAATCGCGGCGGAATAGGCGCAGCCGGTGCCGTGCGTGCGGACGCCTGCCACAAATGGCGCGGACAAAAGCAACTCCGTCTTGCCGTCAAAAAAAATGTCCGCGGCTTCGCGTCCGCCGCGCAAATGCCCGCCTTTGACCAGAACCGCGCAGCCAAATTGCGAGCGAATTTGCTTCGCCGCTTCGCGCATGTTCTCAATCGAGGAAATTTTCCGGCCACTTAAGATTTCCGCTTCCGACAGATTCGGCGTGACGAGCGTCCGCTTCCGACAGATTCGGCGTGACGAGCGCGGCCAGCGGCAGAAGTTTGTCCTTTAGAATTTTCACCGCCGCCGGTTCCAGCAATTTCGCGCCGCTGGTGGAAACCAAAACCGGGTCAACAATCAGCGGGACTCGCGGGCAGACCGCCCGTGCTCCAAAAAATCCGGCGACGATGCGGACGTTTTCCGCCGAGAACAGCATTCCGGTTTTCACCGCCACCGGGCGCAATTCTACAAACACGGCCTCGATTTGCTGCCGAAGCATTTTCGGCGAGCACGGTTCGACGCAGAGGACGCGCCGGGGATTTTGCGCGGTGAGACAGGCGATGGCGCTTGCGCCGTGGACGCCGAGCGCGGCGAACGTTTTCAAGTCGGCCTGGATGCCCGCGCCGCCGCCGCTGTCGGAGCCGGCGATGGTCAGCGCGACGGGCAATTGTT
>JBEKRA010000287.1:0-3622 GCA_049519195.1 Verrucomicrobiota bacterium | reverse complement strand
GCTTCAACCGCCGCGAAAGCTGGAGCGGATTCAGCGGCGCGCGTTTTTTTGTCTCCGCAAAAAACACCGGCGACACCCCGGCGGGCGGCTGCTTCAGCGCGCTCCAGTAACTTTGAATTGCCCGCAACGCCGGTTCGCCCACCGGCGCGAGCCGCTCTTTTTTGCCCTTGCCGCGGACGCGCACAAGCTGCTCGCTCCAGTCAATATCCTCGGCGCGCAGGCCGCACAGCTCGCTGATGCGCAGGCCGCAGGAATAAATCGTCTCCAGCACCGCCAGATCACGCAGGCACGCGGCGGCTGAAATGGGGCGGCCCGCGCCTTTTTTCTGCGGCTGCGTTTCAAGCAGCTTCGCCGGCGCGGCGAGCAAATCCTTCATTTGCTGGATCGTCAGGAATTTTGGCAGGCGCTTTTCCAGCTTCGGCATTGAAAGATTTTTGATTGGCGACGATTCGACCGCGCCGTGCCGGATGAGGAATTTGTAAAACGTCCGCAGCGCCGAGAATCGAAGCTGGATGGCCGCGCGACCGAGATTTTGCCGGCCCAGAAACCGCAGATAATTCCGGAAATCATCGCGCTGCAACTTGTCCCAGTCAACCGCCGGCATGGACTGTGGACTGTGGACCGTGGGCTGGAGACTCTTTTGCCACTGGACAAATTCCATCAGCGCCTGCCTGTAATTCCGCTGCGTGTAAGCCGACGCGCCGCGATCGGTGGCCAGATGCGCGAGGAATTTCTGAATCCATTTGTCCACCGGCGGCGGCTTGGTAGTTGAATCGTCAGTCACGCGGAACAAATACAACATTCCACCGCAACTTGCAGCAAAATGGCGCAGTGTCCGAATTTCAAATGGTGGGTGCGCCGCTGCGGCGGCGCACGGCGGTGCAGCAGCACCGCCGCCACCGAATTAGGACAAAACCCAAAATGGAATGGCTGACTGCTTTGCTATTTGCGACGACGGAACAGCAACAGCGACAAACCGCCCAAACCAACCAACGCCATGGTGGCCGGTTCGGGAATATCAACCACCAAATACAACTGCGTGTTGAGCGATTTGATCGGAAGACCCTGTGATCCCGCAGCAGTGCTAAACACCACAGCACCTGGGCTGCCAGTGGCCGGATTAATATAACCCGCAGCGGAAACACCAAAGAAACCCCACCCATCTAATAACTGCACGTCTAACGGAACCCAATTGCCGCCAGCCGCTTGCGCCATTATGTTTGAAACACCCGTCCATGTAGTGCCCAAATTGGATGACCAGCCAACCAACACGATGTTGTTGGTGGTTCCGTGGTTCCATCCGCTTGGCAACGTCAAAGACGTATTCACTGGATCGCCAGTAATGGCTCCCGCCGTGCCAGTGGCATTCTGCGCCAATGCACCAGCATCCTTCCACGTTCCACCAAAGAGAGCGGCAGCACTGTTGGATGGAGCTGACGCTCCAGAAATTTGAGACCCGGTAAATGCCGTGTTATACAGCAACTCATAATAAAAACCACCGGAAGCAGTTGCAGTGGAACCAACGGTTCCATCATAAAACCCAACCCCACCACCAATCAGCGGTGAAAATACCGCCGAGTTGGTCTGGAAGGTGATTGCAGCGGGGCTGAATGAATTCCAATTGATGGTTCCTTGGGCAAAGGCAGCGCCACTCACGGCCATCGCACAAACGATTGTTAAGGTTAGTTTTTTCATAAATAAGAACTTTGGTTTGTAGTTGAAGCAATTTTCTTGCATGACGCGCAGGGAGTCATGGCGCGAATCTATTCCCGGCATCTTGCCTTGGCAACACAATTGCATCTTGCCTGGGCAACACAATTATATGCCGGTCGCGGATTTCCGCCGGCTTTGGAGCGGCGGTGTGTAATGTTTGAGTTCACGCTTTAGCGTGCCGCCGGGAACAAGCTTAAGCTTGAACTCCAACTTGCCGGGTTACTCTCGCTCCGGAAATTCAAAAGTGACCTTGCCCTTCTTGTCCATCACCAGGAACGCCGGGAACGGCTTGCCGGCCTTGGAGATGAATTTGTCGAGCAGGCCGGTTTTGTGGTCGGACAACAATTTCCGCGCCTGCTCCGGCTCGATGGGCTGCTGCAGGATTTCCCGGTTGATCTTGAACCGGCACGGCTTGGCGTCCGCCTGCGATTTCTCGCAAATGTAGCCGGCCCCGGTGTCGAAAATCTTTCCACCGCATTTCGGGCATTTGCCGAGCGGCTCCCTGCCGGTGAAATCAACCTTCGGCGCGGGTTCGCCCGGAGCTTTGGCCGCCCGTCCCCTGCCCTTCGCCTCGCGCGGCGGAAATTCAAAAGCCGTCTTGCCGTCCTTCAATATCAGAAACGCCTTGAACGGGCGGTTGTTCTTCTTGGAAATAAATTTCACCAGCAAATCCGTCTTGCCCTCGGCCAGCAGCTTCCTGACCTGTTCCGGCGGAATCTCCTGCTGCAAAATGATTTTGCCGGTGCGGAATGTGCAGGACTTCTCCACGCCCGCCTGTTTTTCGCAAACGTAGTTCATCCCCGTGTCAAAAACCCGCGCGCCGCATTTCGGGCATTTGCCCAGCGGTTCCTTGCCGGTGAAATCCACCGGCGCATTCACCTCGCCGTCCTTGTTCTGGCCATTGCCGAAATCGAATTCAATCTTGTGCTCGCCGTTCATTTTCAGAACCGCGGCGAACGGGAATCCCTGCTTGCTGCGAAAACCCTGCAACGGACCGATCTGTTTTTCCGTGATGAGCTTCTCGACCTCCTCCGGCTCGAACATCCGGCTGCAAAGCGTTTTCCAGACGGCGAAATCGCATTTCACGCACTGGAACTGCTTGTATTGCTCGTGAATTTCGCCGCCGCATTTCGGACACGGCGTCTTGAGCACGCCGAAGTCGCCGGGAATTGTGTCCTGCTCGTATTTTTTGGCGCGCTCGACAATGTGCCGCGTCATGTCCGCGATGCCGGACATGAATTCCGCGCGGCTCTTTTGCTTGCGCTGGATTTGCTTGAGCTGAAATTCCCAGTCGCCCGTCAGTTCCGGCTTCGTCAATTCGGGAATTCCCAAGCCATTCAGGAGTTCCATCAGCGAAAACGCCTTCGCCGTCGCCTGTAATTCGCGGCCGTTGCGGTGGATGTAATCCTCGTAAATCAAACCTTCGATGATGGCCGCGCGCGTCGCGGGCGTGCCGAGACCCTTCTCGCTCATTGCTTCGCGCAGTTCGTCGTCGTCCACCAGCTTGCCCGCGCCTTCCATCGCCGAGAGCAGCGTCGCTTCCGAATACCGCGCCGGCGGCTTCGTTACGTTGTCTTTCACTTCAATCGCGCTGGTCTTGACCGTTTCGTCCGGCTTCACCGGCGCGAGGCTCGGCGTCTCGTCGGAATCCGATTCCTTGCCGTAAACCGTCAGCCAGCCGGGCGACACCAAAACCTTGCCCGCGCTCTTGAACGGCTCGCCTTCCACCCGCGTGATTCGGTTCGTCTCCAGAAATTCCGCCGCCGGGTAAAAGATGGCCAGAAACCGCTTCGTCACCATGTCGTAAAGTTTCTGCTCCGGCTCGGACAAATGTCCTGGCGCGAGCGAAGTCGGGATGATGGCAAAGTGATCAGAAATTTTCGCGTTGTTGAAGATGCGCTTGTTCGGA
>JBEKRA010000286.1:0-3640 GCA_049519195.1 Verrucomicrobiota bacterium | reverse complement strand
CCACGAAAATGAAATTGAAACATCCAATTGTCATAGCGATTGACGGCACGAGCGCGAGCGGCAAAAGCACGAACTCGAAGCTCGTTGCCAAGGCGCTGGGCTACGTTTATGTGGATACCGGCGCGATGTATCGCACGCTGGCGTGGCATTGCCTGAAAAACCGGATTGACGTGCATGACGCCAGGGCCGTCGCCGCCGCGTGCCGAAACTGGAAAACGAAACTGGAATGCGTGGACGGGAAGGTGCGCCTGCTCGAGGGCGGCTATTATCCCGAAAAGGAAATCCGCACCGCCGAGACCAGCGCCGCCGTGCCGCACGTCGCCGCCGTGCCGAAGGCGCGCGAATGGATGGTCAAGCGCCAGCGCGAGTGCCTCGAATTCGGCAATCTCGTGATGGAGGGCCGCGACATTGGAACGAATGTTTTTCCGGAAACGGATTTCAAGTTTTACCTCGACGCGGCGCTGGCCGAGCGCACGGCGCGGCGCACCGCCGACGGCGTGAATGAAAATCTCGCCGCCCGCGACCAGCGCGACAGCCAGCGCGCCGTCGCGCCGCTGATGATCGCGCTCGGCGCGAAGGTCATCAACAATTCGAACATGACCGCCGAGCAGACGAGCGGTTTGATTCTGGCGGAGATTCGAAAGCGCCTCGGCTGATGCCATGAACTTGTCCTACCGTCTCGGCTGGTTCTGTTTCCGGTTGATGTATGCAACGTATTTCCGTTGTCGCGTTTTCAATCCGGAGCGCGTGCCGCAGACTGGCGCGGTCATTCTCGCCTCAAATCACGCGAGCTTCCTCGATCCGCCGCTCGTCGGTTCGGGATTGAATCGCGGCATCAATTACCTCGCGCGCGAAAGCCTGTTCCGGTTTCCGGGCATCGGTGCGCTGCTGCGATCGTGGAACGCCGTGCCGGTGGACCGCGACGGCGGCGGCGCGGCTGGATTGAAGGCGATTCTGGACCGGCTGCTCGCCGGCGGCGGCATCATCTTGTTTCCCGAAGGCACGCGCACGCGCGACGGCAAATTGCAGCCGGCGCGCTCCGGCATCGGCCTGATTGTGATCAAATCGCAGGCGCCCGTCGTGCCGGTGCGGACGTTTGGAACCTTTGAGGCTTACGGACGGAATCAAAAACTTCCGCACCCGAAAAGAGTTGCCGTGAAATACGGCAAGCCGATGCATTTTGAGACATTGCGCGCCGAGGCGAAGAATTGTTCCAAACCGCGGCTGAAGGAAATTTACCAGCAGATCGCCGATGAAATCATGGCGGCGATTGCGAAGCTGGAAGCGCGGGGAGATTAATCCGCCAATTTCGCGAATTTTCACGAATCGAAAAAGAAACCCGGTTTTATTCGCGTTAATTCGCGCAATTAGCGGATAAATTCAGATTCCCAGGTTCGAGAGAGTGTTGCTGATGCGGTTGACGATTTCGACCAGGTGCGGGTGGGACTTTTCAAAACCCTCGACGGATGACTGCAACCCGCGCACGGACAGCTCGCGCAACTGCGGATTCTGCTCCCCGCGCGTGGCTTCGTGCGCCGACAACTGCGCGAAGCCCGCGATGCTTTCCGCCTGCTCGCCATGCGTCTTGGAGAGCGCGCCAACCTCGGTTTTCAGCCGCGCGAGCAACTGGATCAGCTCGCGTTTGTGATTTTCGCTGACGGCTTCCGCGCCGCGAATTTTCGCCTCAATTTCGCCAATCGTTTTTTCAATCATAAATAAAAATACCCGCTGTTGTGAATCCGGCAAGTGCGTGCTTGATCTGTGCAAAGCCGGATTCACGCTGGAGTTCAAGCTTTGGCTTGTTCCGCGCGCAAGCTGAAGCTTGAACTCCAGCGGTTCACCATCGTCCAACCTTCGGCAAAATGGGGTGGACGATTTCCCAGATTTTTTCGCAGACGACTTCCACCGGCGCGGAGCCGTCCACGATGCGAAGCCGGTTCGGGTGGGCTTCGGCGACGGCCTTGAATCCATTCTCCACGCGCGCGAAAAATTGCCGGTCGCCTTCCTCCATCCGGTCGCGCATGAAGGGCAGGATGGACTGCCGCACGGCGCGGCGAAGTTCGCTGATTTCGTGCGGGACCGTCAGGAGCAGCGTCAGGTTGGGGCGCGTCTCGCCGACGGCGATGTCAATCATTGCCTGGACCATTTTCATGTCAAGCTGGCGGCCGTAGCCCTGGTAGGCCGTGGTCGAATCGTAAAATCGGTCGCAAACAACGATTTCGCCGGCGGCGAGCGCAGGGCGGATGACTTCGCGGACGAGTTGGGCGCGGCTGGCGTTCATCAACAGCAGTTCGGTTTGGGCGGTCATCGCCGCGTTGTTTTTGCTGTGTTTGAGCGTGTGGCGGATTTCCTCGCCGATGGGCGTGCCACCCGGCTCGCGCAACGTGCGGACGCGATGGCCGAGCGCGCCCAACCGCCGCGCCAGCAGCTCCACCTGCGTGGATTTGCCGCAGCCTTCCGTGCCTTCGAAGGTAACAAATAAACCTTTCATTGGATAATTGGGAACATCCAACGTCCAACATCGAACAACCAACATCCAGTGGCCGAAAAATTGGACGTTCGATGTTGGATGTTGATTGTTGGATGTTTTTTCATTCGCTCAAATTTTCTTCAGCTTCGGGCCTTTCGGCGTGTCTTCGATGACCCAGCCCTTCGCCTTCAATTCGTCGCGGATAGCGTCGGATTTTTTGAAATCTTTCGCTTTGCGGGCGGCTTGTCGAGCTTCAAGCAAGGCCAGAATTTCCGCCGGAACTTCCGCTTCCGATTTCGTGCCGATGCCGAGAACAGAATCAACCCGGTTCCACGCCGCCAGGGTTGCTGCGGCGTCGCTTGCGCTCAATGAATTTTCAGCGATGCGCTTGTTCGTCTCGCGCACCCAGTCAAACACCGCGCCCCACGCGGCGGAAATGTTCAAGTCATCGTCGAGCGCGGCGGAGAAATCGGCAAGGAATTGAGCCGGAGCGCCGAGCACCAGCTCGGCGCGTTGGTGGGAACTGGCCGAGCCGGTGCTCGGCGCTCCAAGTGCTCGCAGTTTGCCGATGCACTCGTCAATTCGCGCCAGCGCCATTCGCGCGCCTTGCAACCCTTCAATTGTGAAGTTGAACGTCTCGCGGTAATGCGCGGTGAGCAGCAGGTAGCGAATTTCGCGGCCGATAAATCCCTTTGCCAGCAGGTCGCGCAGCGTGAAAAAGTTGCCGAGGCTCTTGCTCATTTTCTTGCCTTCGACGAGCAGATGCGCGCCGTGCATCCAGTGTTTCACAAACGGCTTGCCGGTCGCGCCTTCGCTCTGGGCGATTTCGTCCTCGTGATGCGGGAAAATCAAATCCTCGCCGCCGAGGTGCAAATCAAAACTCGCGCCGAGGATTTTCATGCTCATCGCCGAGCACTCGATGTGCCAGCCGGGCCGGCCCTCGCCGAACGGACTGGGCCAGAAAACGTCGCCGTCCTCTGGCGCGCGCGCCTTCCACAGCGCAAAATCGGCCACGGCTTCCTTGGCGTATTCGTCGCTCTTCACCCGCTCGCCGGCGCGCATTTCATCGAAATTGAGCTTGAGCAACTGGCCGTAGGCGCAGCCGCAGCCGCGGTATTTTTCGATGCTGAAATAAACGGAGCCGTCGGCGGCCTGGTAGGCGATGCCGCG
>JBEKRA010000285.1:0-3658 GCA_049519195.1 Verrucomicrobiota bacterium | reverse complement strand
ACCACGCTCATCAACGTCCTGTTTTTGCAGCGGCTTCGTGATCCGTTCACGATGTTCAAGGTCTTCCGCCGGGATTGTCTTTCCGGGCTGGAGTTCGAGTGCAATCGCTTTGACTTTGATTTTGAACTGCTCATCAAGCTCATCCGCAAGGGATATCGCCCGGTTGAATTGCCGGTGAACTATCGCTCACGCTCATACGAAGAAGGAAAGAAGGTGAGCATGCTTCGGGATCCGCTCTCGTGGCTGGGTGCTCTTGCTTGGTTGCGATGGGTGAAGATTGATCCAATGAGTGTCATCGGACGGATGCACGGGACAGGAAAGGAATCATGTTCAGTTAAAACCGCTGACCCTGAACCATGATCTCCCCGGCTTCTCGCTTGCAAAGCTAAACAATTTTCAGCTTCGGCAAATCCTGCGAGTCCACCAGGCCCACCGGTTCGTGCTTCGCGTTCACGACGATCAAATCGTCAATGTTCCGCTCGTTGAAAATTTTCAGCGCCTCGTTGGCCAGCGCGCCTTCGCGGATGCAAATGGGGTTTCGCGTCATCACTTTTTTCAGCGGTCGCGAAAGCAGATTTTCGTCACCCGCCATGTGCCGGCGGAAATCGCCGTCGGTGAACACGCCGGCGAGCCTGCCGCGCGCATTGACCACGCTCAAGCTGCCGGACTTGGCGTGCGTCATCACGAGCAACGCCTCCTTGACCGGCAGATTTTCACCCGCGACGGCGTTGCGATTGCCCGTTCGCATGATGTCGCCGACCTTCAGCAGCATCGCGCGGCCAATCGCGCCGGAGGGATGCAGCCGCGCGTAATCCTTCTGTTTGAAGCCGCGCGCCTGCAACACCGCCATCGCCAGCGCGTCGCCCATGACGAGCATTACGGTCGTGCTGCTGGTCGGAGCGAGGTTGAACGGGCAGGCTTCCTTCGGGACTTTGACGTTGAGCGAAACGTCGCTGTGCTTTGCCAGCGATGATTTCAAATTGCCGGTGAATGAAATGATTTTAACGGAGAATCTTTTGAGCGCCGGCAGCAGATTGAGCAACTCATCCGACTCGCCGGAATAACTCAACGCAAGCACCACGTCGCCGTCGGCTATGATGCCGAGGTCGCCGTGAAGCGCGTCCACGCTGTTGAGCACGACGCTGGTGGAGCCGGTGCTGGTGAGCGTGGCGGCGATTTTCCGGCCGACGTTGCCGGATTTGCCGATGCCAACGACGACAATCTTGGCGCGCCGCGCCAGGGCGTCCGCAACCGTTTCCACCGCGTCATCGAATGACGAATCAAGCTGCGCGCGCACGGCCTTGAGCGCGGCGAGTTCAATGTCGAACACTTTCCGGGCCTGGACGAGATGCTTCATTGCGGCGAGGATGCAGGGAAGCCGCGCCCATTTCAATCCCGAATGGCGGCCCGCCGGCCGGCTGGCTCACTTCGTCTGCGAGAAAAGCATCAAGACGCGCGGGCCGCGGGCGGTTGCAATGGCGAATTGCAGTTCCTGTGCGCCGTTCGGAATGGCCATGCCGTCGCAGTGAGTGTCCTCGACCGGCTTGCCGTCCACGAGCAGCATATAATGATGCGTGCGGTTGCCTTGAATGTGATGGAGCGTCGTATGCCAGGTGCGCATCGCGCGGTCGTATATCAACGGCTTCTTCTGCCAGTTTGTGAACGTGCCGGCAACTTCGACCGCGGCCGGTTCCACCGTCTGGCCGTCCGGCAAACGCCAGCGGATGATTTTCGTGAAAGTCAGCTTGCGCTCCGCGTGGTGTTGCGCCGGGGCTTTTGCGCCCGTTGGAGCTTTAGCCAGGACCGTCGCGCTTTTCTGCGGCGGCCTTAAAAAGGCGTTCCCGAATTGTTGAGTCGAATGTGTCACTGCCATGCTGGAATGTAACTGAACTCTGCCCGTCGCTCAAGTTGCAGTCGCGGTTTTTGACAGATTTATTTTCAATTATTCCGTGTTGGGATAAGAGCCAAGAACCTTGACGAAGCTGCTCTCGCGCTCCAGCAGCGCAACCGCCTTAGAGACTTTGCGGTCCTGAACGTGGCCGTCGCAATCAATGAAAAAGAAATACTCCCACGCCCTCCGCTTGCTGGGGCGCGACTCGATTTTCGTCATGTTGATTTTGTAGCGGCGGAACGCCGCAATCGCGTGATGCAGCGCGCCCACCTTGTCCGCGACGCTCACCATCAGGCTCGTCCGGTCGTTGCCAGTGGGCGGACTGCACTGGCGGCCCAGAACCAGAAAGCGCGTCGCGTTTGCGGCGTTGTCCTGGATGTCCTGCTCCAGCACGTCCAGGCCGTATTTCTCCGCTGCGATGACGCCCGCGATGGCCGCGGAGTTTTTTTCCCGCCGGGCCAGTTCCGCCGAACGCGCGTTTGACGAGGTCTCGATGATTTCAACGCGCGGCAGATGGTTTTGAATCCAGATGCGGCACTGCGCCAGCGACTGCGGGTGGACGTAAAGTTTCCGGATTTTCGCGCGCGACCCGCCCGGCGGAACCATCAGGCACTGCTGCACGGGCAAAATGATTTGCGAAACTATTTTCAAATCGCTGTCCACGAACATGTCGAGCGTGTGCGTGACGACGCCCTCGGTGGAATTCTCCACCGGCACCACGCCGTAATCCGCGCGGTTTTTTGCGACCTCGGTGAACACGTCCGCGATGGTTTTTTGCGGCGCGTAACGCAGGCTCGAACCGAACTTCTGGATTGCCGCCTGATGCGTGAACGTGGCCTCCGGCCCGAAATAGGCGATGGTCATCGTCTTTTCCAGCGCAAGCGCGCTGGACATGATTTCGCGGTAAACGGCGCGAAGCTGCTCGCCGGTCATCGGCCCGGCGTTGAGATGGCAGATGCGCTCGAACACGGCGCGTTCGCGGTGCGGCGCGTAAATCTCCTCGCCGGCCTTGAGCTTGATCCCGCCGATGGCCAGCACGTGGCGCGTGCGCTCATTGAGCAGCCGGACGATTTGCGCGTCCAGCTTGTCAATCGCCTTGCGATGTTCGGGAATGTTCACGCGAAGGAAGAATGATGAATGATGAATAAAGAAGCAAGCGCAGTAGCACTTGCTATTTTCCGCTAATGGTCAATGCCTGTTTAACCAAGTCAACTGCCGCCGAAATATCTTCTGCTTTCGACAAAAGGAAATACGAATTGCCATTCGTCCAGTGGCCAATCTTTTCACAACTAAAAAGCTCGAAGGTTGAAGACTCAAGGTTTCGTTTTTTAGGCCGGAGATAAACCTTCAACCCTTGCCTTTGAGCAACTATTTCTGCAACGCTCTTGTTTCCACCAAACGAATATGAAATGTAAAACTTGGTGAACCGACGCTCAAATTTGCCGAGGGCTTTGAGGGCTTTTTCAAAACGCCCAAGTAATTCATGCGATTGCTCCCAATTTTCTTTGATCAAGTCCTCAAGTGAGTAAGTAATTTTTGGTTCGCTTTTCTCTTCTTCAATATCAGCCGTGGGTGCAGGGTTAAGCTGGCCGGATTGAATGAGCGAGCGTAATTCAAGCACCTGAATTGATGGAGGACATGCTGGCCAATCGTGTTCCCAGCAGACAATGAAATCGCTTTTGATCTCTGACTTCAGGTGTGTTTTGAAACGCGAACTGCGAAATTCAAACTCAATGTTGACCTCTTCATAGCGTCCATCTCCGAGTG
>JBEKRA010000284.1:0-3660 GCA_049519195.1 Verrucomicrobiota bacterium | reverse complement strand
CTCCTTGGTCACCGGCTGTCCTGACCGCATCAACGCCTGCTCGTCGGCCAGATACTGCGCCGCCAGCTCCGGAGCCACAAAATCCGCGTCGCTCTTGCCCAAAACCTTTTCCGGACGGCTGACCCCAAGCTGTTTGGCGCAGGCCGTGTTCGTGACGGTGAACCGGCCCTGGGAATCCTTGACAAAAACCAGGTCCGGCAGGCTGTCAATCAACGTGCGCAAGAGGAGGCGTTCCCGCGCCAGCGCCTCTTCCGCCTGTTTCTTAAACGTGATGTCCCGTCCCACGCCGATCAGCCCGACAACCTTTCCGCTTCGAGCGCGCAGCGGCAGCTTGCTGGTCAACAGCCAGCGTTTCTTGCCTTTCTCGTTCAAGAAAAATTCCTCCCGGTCTATGACGGGCTGTCCGGCAAGAACCTTCTGGTCGTCGGCCCAGAATTTTTCGGCAACGTCCTTTGGATAGAAATCGAAATCACTCTTCCCGATGGCATCGGCCTCGGTTTTGCAGCCGATGTTTTTCAGGTCAGCCGGATTGACCAGCGTCTTCCGTCCGGCGGCGTCCTTGGCGTAGATGCCATCCGGCAGGTTGTCAATGAGCGTGCGCAACAGGACGCGCTCCCGGATCAGCGTCTCTTCCGTCTCCTTGATCGCCGTCACGTCCTTGGAAACGCCGAATGTCCCGACGATGTTTCCGTCCCTGCTGCGCCACGGCATCTTCGTCGAGAGCCACCAAATGGTCCTGCCATTGTCCAGGATCGCCTTTTCAAGCTTGCCCACGATGGGCTGGCCCGTGCGGATAATCTCCTGCTCGTCCTCATGCGCGGCACGGGCGTGCGCCTCCGGGTAAATGTCGAAATCGGTCTTGCCGATCAGCCATTCACCAAAAGTCTCAACGCTCGCCAGATGGGCCGGCCATTCGCCGGGAGCGGCGGCCGGGTGGGCGGCCTGATAGCTGTCGCGGACGGTCTGGAACGCCGCCTCCACCTTCGATTTGCTCGCCCGGACAAGGCGGGATCCGCGATCCTTGAAATAAATGTTGTCTGGAATGGTATCCAGGAGCATATGGAACAGTTCCTGTTCGTATGCCAGTCTGTCTTCCACCTGTTTGGTCTGCGTGATGTTCCGGCCGATGCCCACCAGCCCGATGATTTTTCCGTTCGAATCGCGCAGCGGCAGCTTGCTGGTCAACAGCCAGCGTTGCTGGCCTGTTTCATCAGTGAAATGCTCTTCGCGGTTGATGACCGGCTCGCCGCCAATCACCTTCTGGTCGTCGGCCCAGAATTTTTCGGCAACGTCCTTTGGAAAGAGATCGAAATCGTTCTTGCCGATGGCCTCGGCCTCGGTTTTGCAGCCGAGGTTTTTCAGGTCAGCCGGATTGACCAGCGTCTTCCGGCCAGCGGTGTCCTTGGCGTAGATGGCGTCCGGCAGATTGTCAATGAGCGTGCGCAGGAGGCGGCGTTCCTGCGAAAGCTTGGCGGCGCGTTCGGTGACCCGTTTTTCCAGGTCATCGCGCGATTGGAGCAGCGCCGTCTCCGTTAGCTTCAACTCCGTGATGTCACGGGTGATGCCCACCAACCCCATGACTTTCCCATCCTGATCCCGCAGCGGCACTTTGGTGACGGACGCCCAAGTGACTTCGCCGTCGGGCCGGGTCATCTGCTCGATCTTGTTGATCAAGGGCTGGCCGGCCTTCATGACCTTTTGCTCATCCCGCCGGAATTCCTCGGCCGTTTCCCGGGGATAAAAATCAAAGTCCGTCTTGCCGATGACCTGGGTCACATCCTCCGCGCCCACCCGCCTGGCAACCGCTTGGTTGCACTGAACAAACCGGGATTCTGTGTCTTTGAAATAAATCCGGTCGGGGATGTTGTCCAGCACCGCCCGCAACTGTCTATAAGCGCGGACCAGCGATTCCTCCGTCCGTTTCTTCTCCGTGATGTACCGGCTGATGCCCACCAGACCGATGACTTTTCCATCCTTGTCATGCAGCGGCATCTTGGTGGTTTGCAGCCAGCGCGTCTCGCCGGTTTTCGGATCCACCACCGTTTCTTCCCGGTTCAGCGGCTGGCTCGACTTTATCAGAGCCTGTTCGTCCGCATAATACTGCTTCGCCACTTCCGCCGGGAAAATGTCGAGGTCCGTTTTGCCGGCCACCTCGTCCGGATGGGTGGCGCCCAACACCCGCGTGTGGGCGAGATTGTTGATCAAAAACCGGCTCTGCGAATCCTTGGCGTAAATGAAATCCGGCAGGTCATCAATGATGATGCGCAACAGGTCACGCTCGCGCGCCAGCCGCTCGTTTTCCTGCGCGAGGCGTTTGTTCTCCTGCGCCAGTTGCGCGCTCTGGCTGGCGGCGTCCGGGGAATCCTTCGCAGACTTCACCGGTTCCCCGGCCTGCGAAGCCGGCCCGGCCTTGGTCAACGCCTGTTTTTTGCGATTAATCATTTTCATGCCAACACTCCGAATTGGGAAAGCAGTTCAGTCATTGGTGAAAATTAAAGCAGGTTGAATGTCTTGTCCAGAAAAGACTGTTCTGTCGCCCAATAAATATCCGGCGTCACCAAATGAACGGGACCAGGCGGTATTGCACCCGGTTTTGATACTCTGAATAGCCCGGCAGGTTCCCGGCCAGAAATGTTTCCTCATCCAGCAGCCTCCACACGATCACCAGCGTGATCGGAATGATCGTGATCAATCCCCACCACGAACCAAGGGCGGGCGGCACGCCTGAAAACGTGACCAGCCAGCCAATATACATCGGATGACGCACCAGCGCGTAAGGTCCTGACGATATGACTTTCTGCCCGGTCCCGATTTCGATGGTGGCCGATGCAAAAGCGTTTTCCTTGAAAACGAAAAATCCGATGAGGAACCCGATCGCAACCAGAACATCTCCGGCAGCGACACCATACGGCGGCACCGCCGACCATGCGCGGCGATGGTCAATTACGGAAACAACGACCACCAGGAACAAGGCCTTCGATATGAGGAAATTCAGGATTTTTTGATTCCTTCGCCTTTCGGAGCCTGGATTCGCGTTTATCCGGCGTTCCAAAAGCTTCGGGTCTTTTTTCATCAGGTCAAGGGTGACCGCCAGCACCGACAGTGAATACACGGCCAGAAAAATCCACGCCTGCCAGTAATCAAAAGTCCACGCCGTAAAAAACAGCAGCACGGCCAGGCCGATGAAGAGTTGCAGGAACCCGCCGAATACTTGTTTATTCAGGCACTTCATTCCTCTTTGTAACCGTCGCGGCCCATGAGTGCCTTGCGCAGTTGAGCTTCCGTCACGCGCGGCCATTTGAGTTTCCGCAGCCAGAGATTGATCTTCGCCGAATCGAAGGTTTCGGCGTCAAAGGAGCCGCCAATCCATTCTTTCATGTTTTTGTGCTCCGGGTGTTTCCGGTTCTTGAGAATCTTGAGCAGGTTCGCGTAGCCCCCGATGCCGCCGCAATCTTCCGGCGGACAGGCGCGGGCGCCGTCCAGGCAAAGAGCGCTCGTGGCCGCCGCGGGATCGGACGGCAGAATCTTCTCGACGGTAATTTCGTGTTCCCAGGAATCGCCGAAATCGTATTCGTAGCCGAATTGCGCGCCTTCGTCGGGCGCAACCTGCATCAGTGTGGCTTTCGCTTCATCGCGGTCCGGCTCCCCGCCAAAGCCCAT
>JBEKRA010000283.1:0-3674 GCA_049519195.1 Verrucomicrobiota bacterium | reverse complement strand
CAAAACAACGCAAGCCCGACATCGCCAAGGCGAAAAAGCTTCTGAAATGGGAACCCAAGGTGAAGCTCGCCGACGGCCTGACCGACACGATTGCGTATTTCCGCCAGAAGGTATGACGAGTTGCCGGCGAATTCTCATTTATGAGTGATGATTGATGATTTATGATTTGGCCGGTCAGCACACGTAGCTGGAATCCAATCATCAATTGTAAATCGCAAATGCTCTTTCGCGCCCGACAATGTGAATTTCGTTTCCCGCGACCGGCTCTCGTCATGGGCGTCGTCAACGTCACGCCGGATTCCTTCTCGGACGGCGGAACATTTTTCGATTCGGGAAAGGCCGTCGCGCGCGCGCTGGAACTTGTGGCACAAGGCGCGGAAATCCTCGATATCGGCGGCGAATCCACGCGACCGGGCGCCGAGGCGGTCGGTGAAAAAGAGGAATTGCGCCGTGTAATCCCGGTCATCAGAAACCTGGTGGAACAATTGGAGCGGGGGCGGCCCGCCCGCGTGAACCCAAAGCGGAAACTTGCGGGCGAGCCGCCCGCGCTCCGGGTTTTAATCTCCATTGACACGATGAAGCCCGCTGTTGCGCGCGCCGCGCTTGATGCCGGCGCGAGCATCATCAACGACGTGGCGGCAAATCGTGAAGATGACACGATGTGGAAAGTCGTTTCCGGGTTTCGCGCCGGCTACGTCTGCATGCACGCGCAAGGTTCGCCGCGGACGATGCAGAAAAACCCGGCTTATCAGAACGTCGTCCGCGAAGTCGGCGAATTTTTCCGCGAGCGGCTGGAAAAATTGAATGCCGCCGGCGTTTCATCTGACCAAGTGGTGTTCGATCCCGGCATCGGTTTCGGCAAGACGCTGGAACATAATTTGCAGTTGCTTGCAAGCCTGCGGCGTTTTACAAAGTTGCGGCGTCCATTGCTGCTTGGCGTTTCGCGCAAATCGTTCATCGGAAAATTGCTCGGCGCAAACCTGAATGAACGCTTGCCAGCCTCGCTCGCGTGCGCGACTCTGGCCGTCGCCGACGGCGTGCAAATCATCCGCGCGCATGACGTGGCGGAAACGGTCCAGGCGGTGCGCCTGGCGGAAGCCTTGCTGGCCCGGAAAAAACATTGATGTTCGAACAGATTCACATCCAGGATTTGTGGCGGCCTGCGTTGGAAATTTTGATCCTCGCGGTGCTGATTTATTTTGTCTTCAAATTTGTGCGCGGCACGCGCGGCTGGCCGGTGGTCATCGGCTTCGTGGTGGTGCTGCTGGCGCTGACCGCGGTCACGATCGTTCTGGATTTGAAAGTCCTGCGCTGGATTTTCGGCAGCGCGTCCGTGTTCATTGCCGTGGGCGCGCTGGTGATTTTCCAGCCGGAGCTGCGCCGGATGCTGGGGGAACTCGGCAATCTCCCGCTCTTCGCCACCGCAAGCGAGCAGCGCGAAAACATCGAGGTCGTCATCCAGACCGCCGAGCGCCTGGCCGAGGTCAAAATCGGCGCGCTCATCGCCATCGAACAATCCATCCAGCTTTACGAGGCCGTCGAATCCGGCGTCCGCGTGGATTGCGACGCGACGCCGGAGATGCTGGAGACGATTTTCTTCCCGAACAACGCGGTTCACGACGGCGGCGTCATCATCAAGGGCGACCGCATTGCCTATGCCGCGTGCATTTTTCCGCTGACGCAGCGGCAGGATTTGAACAAATCGCTCGGCACGCGGCATCGCGCGGCCATCGGCTTGAGCGAGGAAACCGACGCCGTCATCGTCGTCGTGTCCGAGGAGACCGGCATGATTTCGCACGCCTACAAGGGCCAGTTGGTGCGCGGCGTGACTCTGGAGGAACTGCGCTCGTTCCTGACCTCCGTGCTGTTGCGGCCGGAGAAATCGCGGGGCGCCGTCGAATGGCTGCGCGCGCAATTTGGCGAGCATCACAAACCCGGCCCCGCCGTTGTCACCCAAAACGAACCGAAGCCGGCGAACAAACAGGCTGGACACTGAATTTTTATGCCGATGCGCCACTGGCTCACAAAGGATTCCATCTGGAAATTGTTCTCGCTGGTTCTGGCCGCGGCCATCTGGCTGACCGTCCACAAGATTCTTGAGGAATCGGCGCCGTCGCCCATTTTGCCGCCCCGGCCGGTGCCGATGACGTTCACCAACCTGCCCGTGCTCATTGTCTCCGCCGCCGCCGATGTGCGGGAATTTCACGTCACCCCAAATGCGGTCACGGTTTCCGTCAGCGGCCGGCGCGAAGTCATGGCGGGGCTGCGGGCGGATCAGGTCCACGCGCTGGTGGATTTGACCGACATCGAGGCCGCGCGCGACCTGCGCCGGCGCGTGGACATTTCGATGCCCGCCGGCGTGACCCTCGTAAATGTGGAACCGGCGGAAGTGGACGTGGTCATCCCGCCGCAACTCAAAAAATAATGAGCAATCCAAAAAAAATCTTCGGCACCGACGGCGTCCGCGGCACGGCGAACATTGAACCCGTCACGGCGGAAACCGCGCTCAAGCTCGGCCGCGCCGCCGCGCACGTTTTCAAAAACCTCGAGAGCCGCGCACGAGGCCACGGCCGCCACCAGATTGTCATCGGCAAGGACACGCGGCTCTCCAACTACATGCTCGAAAACGCCATTTCATCCGGCATCCTTTCGATGGGCGTGGACGTGCTGTTCATCGGGCCGCTGCCCACGCCCGGCGTCGCCTATGTCACGCGCAGCCTCCGCGCCGACGCCGGCATCGTCATCACCGCCTCGCACAATCCCTACGCCGACAACGGCATCAAATTTTTCCGCGCCGACGGCTACAAGCTTGACGACAAAATCGAAAATCAAATCGAGGATTTGGTGTTCAGCGGCAAGATTGAAAACATCCGGCCGACCGCCGGCGAAATCGGCAAGGCCGTCCGCATTGACGACGCGCTGGGCCGCTACATCGAATTTGCCAAGACTAGCTTCCCAAAAAACCTGACGCTCGAAGGCCTGCGCGTCGCCGTGGATTGCGCGCACGGAGCGGCCTACAAATCCACGCCCTGCGTCCTGCGCGAGCTTGGCGCGGAAGTGTTTGTTTTCAATAACCAGCCCAATGGGAAAAACATCAATGAAAATTGCGGCTCGATGTTTCCGGAAAATCTGTGCCGCGAGGTCGTCGAGCACAAGGCGCACCTCGGCATCGCGCACGACGGCGACGCCGACCGCGTTTTGCTCTGCGACGAAAAGGGCAATATGATTGATGGCGACGACATCATGGCCATCGCCGCACTCGACATGCTTGCGCAAAACACTCTGGCCGGGAAAACCCTGGTCGCAACCGTGATGAGCAACGCCGGTTTGGAACCGGCAATCATAAATGCCGGCGGCAAAATCGTCCGCACCGCCGTCGGCGACAAGAACGTGATTGATGAAATGCTCAAGCACGGATTCCGCTTCGGCGGCGAGCAGAGCGGCCATTTGATTTTCCGCGATTTCGGCACGACGGGCGACGGCCTTGTCGCCGCGCTCCAGATATTGCGCATCATGAAGGCGAAGGGGCAGCCACTTTCAAAACTGGCGAAATGCTGGACGCGCTTCCCGCAGCTCGTGACGAACGTGAAAGTGCGCGAGAAAAAGCCGTTCGAGCAACTGGACGGCGTGACGAAGCTGGTGGCCGATGCGGAAAAGGAATTGAAATCCGCCGG
>JBEKRA010000282.1:0-3678 GCA_049519195.1 Verrucomicrobiota bacterium | reverse complement strand
AACCAGCCGCCGCGCGAGGTCCGGTTGCGACGCCGGCCACGTTTCCAGCAAGATGACCCGGCAATGGCGCGCGGCGCATTCGTGAACGACGGCGGTGAGGTTGCTTGCCGCGAGTGAAACCAGTTGCGAGGCCATTTCCGGGTGCAGGCCTGCAAATTTCAAGTCATTGATGCCCGCCTCCAGCACGACCGCGTCGGGCTGGAATTCGTCCAGCAACTTCGGCGCGCACAGGCGGAGTTGTCCCGTCGTCAGGCCGTCCGCGCCCGCGTTCACCACGCGCCAGCCGGGCCACTGCGGCAAATCCCATTGCGCCATCCGCGAATCGCCGAGCAGCAAAACAGTCGGAGCGGAATTGGCCGGTGAACTTGAGCGCGCGGAAATATTCGGCGCAATTGCCGGCCAGATTTGCCGCGCCCACCGGTTTTCGTAGCGGCTGCGCGCCGGCCAAAATCCGAGAACAACCGCCGCGGACAAGACCGCCAGCGACAGCGCGAGCCATTTCAGCCGATGAAAATTTCCGCGTGGCATGGCGCGCCTTTCATTTGCGCCGGCTGGAACTCAAGAACGGCCGTTCAAAGCAATGAAACCACGCGCCGCCGACCGCGACCGAAACCAGCGCTCCAGCCGGCTGCAAAACATTGGGCAGGAAATTGCAGATGGTCAACGGCTCCTGCCACAGATAAATCGAATACGTCCGCTCGCCCAGCCATTTCAGCCAAAGCCCGGCGAATGTGGGCAGCGGACGGCCAAAAAGATAGGCGACGAAACATGGCGCCAGCAACAATGTGCCCGCCGCCACCACCGCCAGCTTCATCTCCAAACCGAAAAGCATCAGCAGCAGGCTCAATCCGCCGGCCCCGATGCCGGACCAGAAAATCAGCGTCACCAGAAAGCCGGGAATTCGCCGGAGCCAGTCCCGTTTATGCTCGCAACAAAATCCAAGCATCATCGGCCAGACGGCGGATTCAAAATGGTATTTGCCGCCGCCGACAAACGGCTGCGCCAGCCCCAGTCCCATCAAAACCGCCAGCAGAATCCCGAAAACCAGGTTCCGCTGCCGTTCCGCCGCGCCGCCGGCGATGAAGATCAGCGGCGCGAGCAGGTAGAATTGCATCTCGCACGCGACGCTCCACAAATGGCCGAGCGACCACGGAACGCCGGTGGAAAAATTGATGGACGCCGTCAGCGCCAGCGGAAGCGATTTCAAGTAGGAACCGAAGTCTGAATCCGGCGGCAGGTTTGGGCGGTGCTGCAAGAGCCACGCCAGCGGCAGCATCGCCAGCGCGTAGGCGAACAGCGCCGGATACAACCGCCGAAGCCGCCGCCACCAATACGACCGCGCCATTCCCCAGGGGCTTGCCGCGCGCGACCGCGACAGCGAGCGAAAAACCAGGATGCCGGAAATGAAGAAGAACAAATTGACACCGACGCGGCCAATGCCTTCGACGCGTCCCGTGAAATAAAGCCCGTGCGAAATCAAAACCAGCGCCAGCGCCAGCCCGCGCCACTGGTCCAGCGCGATGGAACCCAAACGATCCTGTTCTGAAGCCGGCTCCGGAGTCGCTGCCGTGGAAGCGGAGGCATTCATCAACCGAGCAGCGTTTTTGCCTTCGCCAGCGCCTCGTCCAGCTTGGCCGCGTCCTTGCCGCCGCCGCGCGCGTTGTCCGGCTTGCCGCCGCCCTTGCCGCCGACAATCGGCGCAATCTGCTGGATGATTTTCCCGGCCTGCACGTTCTTAACGAATTCGGGCGAGACCGCCGCGACCAGCGCCACGCTGCCGCTGTGCGCGCCGCCGCCGAGAACAATCACGCCTTTGAACCGCCCCTTCAACGAATCGGCGACGGCCTGAAGAAAATCGCCGTCCACCGCGCCAAGATTGTGAATGATGGCCGGCACGCCGTTCACGGTCTTGATTTCTTCGAGCAAAACGCTCGCGGCATTCGAGGCCTCGCGCTGCTGTGCCACTTTGAGCTGTTTTTCAACCGCCTTCTGGTGTTCCAGCAGCAATTCGATTTTCTTTTCCAGTTCGTGGACCGGCGAATTCACCCTGCCAGCCAGCGATTTGATGAGCGCCGCTTCACCGGCGGCTTTGCAATAGGCTTCAAGGCCGGCAACTGCCTCGATGCGCCGCACGCCGGCGGCAATCGCGCTTTCGCCGACAATGCGGAACAGGCCGATCTCGCCCGTCGCGCGCACGTGCGTGCCGCCACAAAGTTCCATCGAGTAGCCGTCCAACTTGCCCCGTTCGCCGCCGATTTGCAGCACGCGAACCGTGTCGCCGTATTTTTCCCCGAAAAATTGCCGTATGTCGTCGCGGCGCTTCAATTCGGAATATGGCAGTTCGATCCAGCTTACCGGCGCATTTTCGACGATGCGCTCGTTGACGAGTTTTTCGATGTCGGCGACCTGCTGCGGCGTGAGCGGCGCGCTGTTGAAATCGAACGTCAGCTTGTCCGGCCCGACGAACGAGCCTTTCTGCGATGCCTCCTTGCTCGCGACCTCGTGCAACGCCCAGTGCAAAAGGTGCGTGACGGTGTGATGGCGTTGGATTGAGTCGCGCCGCGGCTTCTCGACAGAAAGCGTCACGGTTGAACCCACGGTAGGAGTGTCTAACTCGCGGAGCAATGCTCCGCGCTCCGGCGCGCTTTCGGAGCGCGGAGCATTGCTCCGCGAATCCGAGAGAAAGTGCAGGAACGTGTTGCCGGATTTCTGGGTGTTCGTGACGCGCCAGAGTTGGCCACTGCCGGTCAACTCGCCGGTGTCGCCGACCTGGCCGCCCATCTCGGCGTAGCACGCGCTGGTGTCGAGGATGACGGCAAGTTGGAGTCCAGCCTTTAGGCTGTCCGGGGGACAAGCTAAAGCTTGAACTCCAACCTTGCCCTTGAGCGATACGACTTCCAAGACCTTGGCTTCCGTCTTCAGCTTTTCGTAGCCGACGAATTTCGTGGGCGTGGTGGTCTCGATTTGCGAGAGCGAAATGACTTCCTTCTTCTGCGCGGCGCGGGCGCGGGCGCGCTGCTCTTCCATCAATTTTTCAAAACCTTCCTTGTCCACGGTCAACCCGCGTTCGCGCGCCATCAATTCGGTGAGGTCGAGCGGGAAACCGTAGGTGTCGTAAAGTAAAAAGGCGAGTTCTCCAGCGATGACTTTTCGACCTCCTTCTTTGGGATTTTTCTTAAATACAACGATCATATCGGCTTCGTTGCCTAAATCCCTAGTTTCAGCACTGGACAGCCATCCTTTGTTTCCTTGCGAAGTTGGCCTTTCTGCAAATTCGACTGCTTTTGCAAATAAAGAAATTCCCATATCGAGGGTTTTATTAAACGCCTCTTCCTCGGTGCGGATGGTTTCCTGCACTTGCTTTTTGCGAGCGCGGATTTCGGGGAAGACGTCGCCCATCGTGTCGGCCAGCACGTCCACGAGTTTGTAGAAGAACGGTTCGTGGAAGCCGAGCGTGCGTCCGTAGCGCACGGCGCGGCGGAGAATGCGGCGCAAAACGTAATTGCGGTCGTTGTTGCCGGGCTGGATGCCGTCGGCAATGGCAAAGCTCAACGTGCGGATGTGATCGGCGATGACCCGGAAGGCGATGTCGAGCTGGATTTGCTCGGCACTGGGAGCGCTGCCGTCCCGGCGGTGGGTTTCTGAATCGTTCGAACTCGCCGGCGGGACGCCGGCGCT
>JBEKRA010000281.1:0-3678 GCA_049519195.1 Verrucomicrobiota bacterium | reverse complement strand
CGCCGCCGATGCGTCCTGCCGGGTCCACTGATACAGCACGCTGATGACCGCTTCGTTCTGAATTTCGCCCGGCGACATCTGTTCGGCGACCGATTTCGCCGCTTTGTATGGATTGGTTTTCGCCTGGACGAGGGCTATACGCTCCAGCAAGCGGTCCCGTTCCTCGCTTGGTGGCGTGGCGGAGGCCCAGGCGTAGGCGTCCTGCTCGTTTTGCTCGGCCCATGTTTGCGCGAGGTTGTCCAAAAGATTTTGCACCACGACGTTGGTGCCGCTGCCGAGGCTATCGAGGCAATTCTCGGCCAGAACCACCGCCGCCAGCGGGTTCGTTTGCGCCAGTTGCGGGCACACAATTTCCGCAATGGTGTCGCGTTGCGGGCCGTTCGTCGCGAACTGCGCCCATGCCAAAGCCTCGGCGGGAAATGTTCTGGCCCAGTCTCGATTCTGGTCCAAGTCCTGCGAGTTGATCGGGCTATTCGAGCTTGCAAGCGCCAGTTCCGCGCCGGTTTGCCGGATTTCGGGCCTTGGTTTGGGCGGTTCAGCAGGAAATTGCCGCGATGTTTCAACGGACGATTCGGGAGGCGACGAAGAATGAACGGCCATTTCCGCCACAGAAACCGGGCTTGGAGCAGTTTGGACAACAGGACCGCCGACGTTTCGATTGTGGTGAAAGCGAATTATCGTCCAGCCTGTCAGGGCCGCCAGCAGACACATTGACAGAATAAATCTTGCGCGATTAGTTGTCATATTTCAGCAGTTAATGAACGCTCAATTGTCCGCGTCGTGCGTGGCCGGGCTCTTGGTGGGAACGTTTCTCTTGCCATTCATTCATTCAACGGCAACAACACTCCCGCTGACAGCGTCGGTAAATGGCTTGGCTGTCGCGAAATGACGGTTCAAATTCACAGCTTTTTGGTGTTACGATATACACAGCGTCAAATGTGCTGTGATTTACGCCACATATTTTTGCTTTCGTGGCCAGCGTGGTCGTTAGAAGGATCGGTTTTCGTCTTGTCGAACTACCGGATGGAACTCGCCGTCAGCTTCCTGATAAAGCAGCAGAGCTGTAATCCAATCATTCCAGAATCCCGAAGCCTTCATGTCGATTCCACCAATGCCGTCGGCGTGGTTGGGAAATTTTGCATCAATGATGGCGCGGGCGGCTTCCAATTCCGCATAGCCGTCGGCTGGATTCATCCGATGCGCCGCCATGGCCAGGACGGCATGGGCCATGGCAACCCGGTTGGTTGTGTTGTCGGAGTATTCGAGGCAGCGTCGCGCCCAATGGATTGCCGACGACAAATTGCCGCATCGGTAATAATACATTGAGACTGCATGCGCCCGCCAGGCAAGCATATACTGGTTTTCCCTGCCGGCGGCTTGCTGGTCAACGAGGGAATTCTCGGCGACGCGTTCCAGCGGCTGGAGCAGGGCGAGTGTGTTCGTTTCGACCGCCAGAATAGTGCTCGCTTTCAGGATTTGCTCGGCCGCAACAGGATTGTCGGTCTTCGCAAAACGAATGGCCGTCTCCCGCACCAGCCGGCGATAGTCGGCAAGATCGCCGGCGACAATGAGGGCGGTCGCAATCCCCGGCAGGTCGCGCGTTGCGACGTCGGTCATGTCTGACTTGTCAATCTGGTTGGCCAGTTGCAGTTTCAGAAAGCAATCGGCGGCCCGCTTCCACCGGCTTTGACCGATGTTCCAAAGACCGAGATTCCGGAAAACAGCGGCGGCTTCAAGGGAAGGTTGGGTCATGGGCACTTGAATTCCCTCGACCAGGCGGTCGGCTTCGTCAAGTTTCTTGCGGGTGATCAGAACGGCTGCCTGGGCGATCCTGGCACTGGCTTCGGCTTCGAGGCGCAAACGACGTTCGTTGGCACGGGCACGTTCTGCCTCCTCACGAAGCAAAGCTTGTTGCCGCCAAGCCTCGCGTTCCTTCACAAACAACCAGCTCGAAGTGCCGAACCCCAGGATCAACGTCAGGCTGCCCGCGCCAACCAGGACAAACACCGCTTTGTTCCGGCGAACCAGTCTCCGAAAGCGATAAAAGCGATTCGGCGGACGCGCAACCACCGGCTCATTGTCGAGATAGCGTTGCACGTCCATCGCCAGACCGTTCGCCGTTTGGTAACGCAAAGATCGGTCCTTCTCCAGCGCCTTCATGACAATCCAATCGAGATCACCCTTCAAAAGCGACTTCAATTTACGCGGTTCCACCCGCCGTTGAAAGGCTGTCTCGGTGAGTTCATCAGCGCGCAAACCTTCCAGTTTGATTGAAGGCCGATGCGGTTCGCGCTCGCGCAACGTGCGGCGCATTTCATCCAGGCCGGATTTGAGCAATTCATTTTGATTAAACGGCGTTTTGCCGGTCAACAGTTCGTAAAGCAAGACACCCAGGCTGTAGATATCGCTCCGGGTGTCCACGTCCAGATTGCTCATCCCCGCCTGTTCCGGGCTCATATACGCCGGTGTGCCCACGAACTGTTCGTAAGCAGTGAAGAGCGTCTTGTCGGTCAACCATTGGCCGGAGGTGGCCTTGGCGATGCCGAAATCAATCACCTGCGGCACTGGCGCGCCATCATGGTTCGTGACCAGAATGTTCGATGGTTTGATGTCGCGATGGACGATGCCTTTTTGGTGGGCGTGTTGGATGGCATTGCAGACCTGAATGAACAGTCCCAGCCGCTGGCGCGGATCGAGGCAATGTTCATCGCAATACTTCGTGATCTTCACGCCGCGAACCAGCTCCATCACAAAGTAAGGCCGCCCAGTCTGCGTGGCCCCGGCATCAAGCACGCGCGCGATATTTGGATGGTCCATCAAGGCCAGCGCCTGGCGTTCCGCCTCAAACCGGGCGATAACTCTTTTCGTGTCCATCCCCAGTTTGATGATCTTCAACGCCACGCGCCGCCGGACCGGCGACTGTTGTTCGGCCATATAGACTGCCCCGCAGCCACCTTCGCCGATTTTCTGCAGCAGTTTGTAGGGACCGATTTGCTTTTCTTCACCTTCGGCCTCATCGCCGAACACGACCGGGTTGTCTGGCATGCCACACACGGCGGTGACGGCCTGGGAAATATCGGGGGCAGCCGGCGCGCTGCGCTGGAAAAAATTCTCAACCGCCGGCTGCGACGACAACATTTCGTCCACAGCCGCCCGCAGTTCCGCGTTGCTTCCGCAGCTTGCCTCCACATAAGCGGCGCGTTCCCGCGATGAAGCGATCTCCAGGGCGGCGCAAAAAATTTCTTCAGCCCGCTCGTTAAAGTCGTTGGTTGTTCGTGGATCAGTTTGCACAAGCTTAACAGGTCCGGTTCACTTTTCCCTGCGATTTTGCCGTTCAGATTGCGCCAAACAAATTCATGATGACTGGCTTTCAATCTGCTTGAAAAGCCATGTCCGGGCGCAAATCCAATGCCGGTTGACACTACGCTCGCTGATGCCGATGGTTTCGGCGGTTTCTTTGTTGGTCATGCCGCCAAAAAATTTGAGCAACACCACCCGCGCGCGCTCTGGATGCACGCGTTCAAGTTCTTCCAGCGCCCCATTGATCAGAAGGACATTCTCATCCGCGGGAGCGGCGGAGAGATCGAAGTTGTCAATGTTGAGGCGCTGCTGATCACCTCCGTGCTTCACGCGCGACTTGCGGCGCGCGTGATCAATCAAGATCTGGCGCATCGCCTC
>JBEKRA010000280.1:0-3678 GCA_049519195.1 Verrucomicrobiota bacterium | reverse complement strand
ACTCCCAGCGCCGCCGCAAACATTTCCTTCTCTTTCACGGAACGTTCCTGCTGAACTTCGACCTCGCGCTCATAGGCGATCTGCTGCTCATGCCGTCCAAGGAGCCTGATTACCGCGAGAGCCGCAATCACGCCGATTTCCTGACCAACATCAATGCCTCCGCGGAAATGTTGAAGGCTGCGCTGCAAAAAGCCTGGGACGCCGCTTCGCCGTTGACCAATCCGCCTTTCGAGAAAATTAGATCTCTGGCGCGGGAGAAATACTCGACCAACGAATGGAATTTCAAATTCTAAACTGGTAGGGCTGCGCTGCCGCGCAGCCGGGCCGAGCAGCAGCTCGGCCCCACCCAAAATTACAATCGTTTCGCCAGCTCCGCCTGGCTCTTTGCCAGGACTTCCTTGTGCAGCGAATTGCCGCGCGCGTCAATCGTCACCACCGCCAGGAAATCTTCCACTTCAAATTCCCAGATCGCCTCCGGCGCGCCGAATTTCTCGTAGAAATACACGTTGCGCACCTTCTTGATGCACTCGGCCAGCACCTGTGCCGCGCCTCCGACCGCGTGCAGATAAACGCACCCGTATTCCTTGCACGCCGCGAGCGTGCGGTCGCCCATGCCGCCTTTGCCGATGACACCGCGGATGCCAAAGTCGCGGATGATTTGCGCCTGATACGGCTCCTCGCGGATGGAAGTCGTCGGGCCGGCGGCGGTTGCTTTCCAAGAACCATCGTCCTGCTTCATCACCACCGGGCCGCAGTGGTAAAGAATCCCGTCGCGCAGGCTCACGCCCGGCGGCAGCTTGCCGCCCTCGTGCAAATACTTGTGGACCGCGTCGCGCCCGGTGTGAATGATGCCGGAAATCAGCACCTCGTCGCCGACTTTCAGCGCACGGATTTTTTCTTCAGTGAAGGGAAAAGTTAATTTGATCATGACATGGTTGGTTCAAACGGCATTCATCGGTTGTCATCCTTTAATGATTGGCTTGTCCGATGAAAATCGAACGACAACCTTGACATTGAAGGCTCTAAACAGATCTAGAAATCTGGTTTCAATCATCTGTTTTGCATCACCGATTGCCAAAGTTGAATCAACGCTGTTGAGGGCTTTGTCTTTGAGCTGAATTAAAATTTGTTGGTGGTCTCCGGTGCTAATTTTATTGATGTATCCGGATTCATCCAAATAATAGACTGGCGCTGGATTGAGAGCTTCAAGCGATAGAATTTTCGGCTCTGGTAAAATAATTGTCACCGTCTGTTTTGAAGAATCGTAAGAAGCGGAAAATTTGGAAGCCAAATCGAACCCGATTTTCGCAACAAAAGTCTGCTCCGCAATGATGTGTTTGGTGCTGGCATAATCGGTTTTTTTATAATCAATGATTTCGCGAATATTTCTTTTCAGCACCGCCAGTTCCGCGATGGAGGTCGCGTCGCATACGGTCGTCGTGGAAACCACATTGACCTGCGATTGGAAAATGGCCTTGAAGGCGTCAATTCCATATTTGCCAAAATCAAACATCCGTCCGGCGATTTTGTCGGGAACTTCCACCGCCTTTTCCGCCACCGCCGCCACCGGCCGGATCACCGCCAGGTGAACGGCAATAGCCGCCGCCACAATCAACAAGGCAATTCCGATAAATATCGAAAGGGTCTTATTCATGGTTTCAATCACCCAATTCACATCCCGCAACGCGGCCGGTGTGGATGACAGCGGAAATCAAAACCTGGTCGCCGACTATCAGCGCGCGGATTTTTTCTTCGGTGAATGGGAATGAAAGTTTAATCATAAATAATCAGGCCGAATGTTTTCAACGGCAGCCGCAACCAGAATTGAATCCAAAAATTCCTTGCGCAAATGCAGCGTTGTCCGCGCGGGCAATTCACGAAGCAATTGCAACATCCCTGCCTTGGAAATTTTCCCGCGTCTGCACGCGCGCAAAATCAATCCAATCGTTCCATGCGTCTTAAAACCAACCACCAGCGCAACCGTTCTGGCGGCGGCGTCATCGCTTAACAGAAATTGTCCGCCGCGCGCCTTCAGCACCGCGAGCGCGGCGCGTTCACCCGCATGAAGCGCAAGCTCGTCGGCCAGTTTCAGTAAATCAGGGGGCAACGGCGGCGGCTCGGAAATGATTTCGAGCTTCGACAATTCCGCCAGCCGCAACCTCGGTCGATATTTCAACGCTTCATCCAGCACCGTCTGCGGGACGATCAGTTCTTTAAAGTCATTCAGCAAGTTCAGCCGGCCAAGTTCGTCCAGATGAATCAGCGGCCCGGCGTCGAGAACAGCCACGATTTCAGTCGCGGCCATGCAGCCCCCACTCCACGTCCTCCAGAATCTGCTTTTCTTGCAGTTCCACCGAATGGCCGCTCAAGTAACGGCGCAGAGCCTCGACCACGCCTTCCTCCGGCGTTTTGAACCAGCCCGCCGACACCAGCTTCCGCAACTGTTCATCAAGCTGGTCGGGATATTGAATGGTCACGGTCTTCATGTTTTCATTTTACCATAAATCCACTTCGTTTCAACCTCGCATTTCGAGCCGTGAATAAAGCCGGCAGCGCGTCCCGCCTGTCCGGACAAAGGGGAAATAAACGGAGTCCGCAGCTACACCGGTGGCCAGCCCTTCGGGTCGCGGCCATAGACCGTCTGATAAGCGCGCACCGTCGCTGGCGTCGGTTGATCCATCGCATCCTGGCGGGCTTGGGCATTGCCATCGGCCAGCTCCGCACGCAGATTTTCCAACTCCTTCTGCCGCTCGCGTTCCTCCTGCTCTTTGCCAAAGGCTTCCGACGGCGAATACTCCTCTGGTTTCGGCGCCTCCATCACCTCGCGCAGCGGCGACAAATCCACGACGCCCAGATGCGGGAAGTAAAATTCCCAATCCGCGCCGAGCGCCTTGATCCGGCGGAAAATCATCGCATAGACCGGCGTCAGATCCGCGCGATCCGAAATCCAGATCGTGCCAATATAAAACCGGCAGTAATCCATGCTCCACAAATCGTCGTTCGGCCCGGTGAGATACTCGGCCAGAAATCCTGCGGCTCCACGAAACGACCCGATGTCCACCACACGCCCGTCCGCTGCAATCACATCGTGACTGTTCGAGAACACGTCCCAAAGACACAACGCGACCAGTTCCGTCACCTCCTCGTGCGCGTTGACCGGCTTGTCCTGCCAGTCCGCGCGAACATCTTCGAGCGTCGGCTCGGGTTTCGGCGCGAGTTCGGGATTGTCTGGCTTGCGCTCGCGTTCGAGGCCGATCAACTCCTCGATGTTCCGATGCATTTGGACCTGCTCCTCGAACACCTTTTCGACCGACGGATGAAAGCACGCCAGCAGCGGCGATTTCTCCCATCCTTCCGGCGCAATCTCCGTCAACACGTCCGTCCCGGCAAAGCCACGCGGGAACAATCGTCCAAAGAACTCTTTGAGTTCCGCGTCGGTCAATCGTTTAGCCTGCCAGTCATCCACGCTCCCCATGCTGCCGCGTCTCCCGCCGCGACGCAATATTTTCAATGTAGGACAGCACGTCCCGCCTGTCCGGGCGAAAGGGAATTGAACAGCTTGAGTCCGCCCGGAAATGGGCAGGCGAGACGCCCGCCCTACTTTCACTCACCCGCCGCCGCCTCGCGCAACACTTCCTCCGAAATCACGCACTCAAAATACGGACGCCGCAACCGCCA
>JBEKRA010000279.1:0-3721 GCA_049519195.1 Verrucomicrobiota bacterium | reverse complement strand
AGCGCCGCGCGCGCCAGCACCGGCGCGAACTCGCGCTGGCCGCCGGATTTGTCCCCGCCGCCGCCGGGCAACTGCACCGAATGCGTCGCGTCAAACACCACCGGGCAGCCGAACGATTTCATGATGGGAATCGAGCGCATGTCGGCGACGAGATTGTTGTAGCCGAACGTCGTGCCGCGCTCGGTGAGCAGGATTTTCTCCGCGCCCGCGCGACGGGCCTTTTCCACCACCTGGCCCATTTCCGCCGGCGAGAGGAACTGCCCCTTCTTGATGTTCAAAATCTGGCCGGTGACGGCGGCGGCTTCAATCAAGTTCGTCTGCCGGCAGAGGAACGCGGGGATTTGCAGGATGTCCACCACCTCGCCCGCGATGGCGGCGTGCGACTCGCAGTGGATGTCCGTCAGCACCGGCACGCCGATTTCGGCGCGGACCTTGCTCAAAATGTTCAGACCGCGTTCGAGGCCGATGCCGCGGAACGATTTTGCGGAGGTGCGGTTGGCCTTGTCGAAGCTGACCTTGAAGACGTAGAAAATGCCGAGCTGCGAACAGATTTTTTTCAGCGCGGCGGCGGTTTGCAGGCAGAGCTTTTCGCTTTCAATCACGCACGGCCCGGCGATGAGAAACAGCCGGCGCGGCGAATTAAGGTTTTTCCAGATGGCGTCGTCGTTGGACATGCGGAAGTTTTAGCAGCCATGCCGGGGAAAGTAAATGGCGCGTCATTGCCGGGTGCAAGCTGACACGATTCGTCATTTACGATTCGTCATTTACGATTTACGATTCCAAAGTTCACGCAGCGCGCAAATTGTATATCGTCAACCGCAAATCCGAATGAAATTGCTTGTCTTCGCCCATGTGCCTCCGCCGCATCACGGCCAGAGTTACATGGTCAAGCTCATGCTCGACGGATTTGGCGGCGACCGGCGAAAGAAAATGAACCGGATCCAGGCGCCGTCTCCCTTCGGCGTCGAGTGCTACCATGTTGATGCCCGGCTTTCCAAGACCCTCGAAGACATCGGCGAAATCCAGAGCATCAAACTCGTGCGGCTTTTCCTGTTTTGCATGGAGGCCGTCTGGTGCCGGTTCCGTTACGGCGTGGACACTTTTTACTACGTCCCAGCGCCGGGCAAGCGTGTGGCGCTTTACCGCGACTGGCTGGTGATGTTGATCTGCCGCCCATTTTTCAAGCGCGTCATCCTGCATTGGCATGCCGCCGGCCTGGCCCAATGGCTGGAAACGGCATCACCAAGCCGCACGTGCGCGGCGACCTGCCGTTTGTTCAAACCGGTGGATTTGAGCATCATCATTTCCCGATATAACCTTGCGGACGCCAAGAAATTGCTGTCCCGGCGCATCATTGAGGTGGATTACGGCATTCCCGATTCTTGTCCCGACTTTGAGAAAACTGTCCAACGCCGCCGCCGGGCGCGTGTCGCCGCCAGGAAAAGAATCTTCGCCAGCCAGACACCTGGGCCGGCGGATTTGGAAAACACCGGCGACGATCCGCAGATCATCAAGGTGCTGTATCTGGCCAATTATATGCGCGAGAAGGGGCTTTTTGCCGCCATGGACGGAGTAGTCATCGCCAACCGGATTTTGCGTGAACGGAAATCATCCCTGAAAATGAAACTGCTCGCCGCTGGCAGCTTTATCACCGCAAGGGAAAGGCTGGAATTCGACCGTCTGATGCAAAATCCGGAATACGCCGGTGCGGTGGATTGCCTGGGATTTGTATCGGGCAGCCAAAAGGAAAACGCGCTGCGCGAAGCCGATCTGTTTTGTTTTCCGACCCAATACACCGCGGAAAACCAGCCGGTCTCTTTGATCGAGGCCATGGCTTTTGGCCTGCCCATCGTCACTACGCGCTGGCGTTCAATTCCTGAAATGCTGCCGCCGGACTATCCCGGTCTTGTCCCCGACCAGTCGCCGGAACCCATCGCCGATGCCCTGCTTGCCATGATGATGTCGGAGGGCGGGGAAAAATTGCGTGAATACTATTTGGGGCGGTTCACTCTCGAACGATATCTGCGCAACCTGGCCGGGGCAATTCGCGGCGGGGAAAACATTTGAAGACCGGCCGTCCGGCGGATTTCAAATCACCGTTCCGTGCGGGATGATGGCGCCCTTGGGAATGATGACGATGCCGTCGCGGATGTAATAAAGTTCGTGGTCCACCTTGTCGGGCTTCCCGGCGGGGGAAATGGTCACGTTGTTCCCGATGCGCGCGTTCTTGTCTATGATGGCGTTGGTGATCCTGCAGTTGGCGCCGATGCCCATGCGCGGCTTGCCTTCGCGCTCGTGCTGTTCCACCGATTCGAGCGATTCGTAAAAATCATTGCCGAGGAGGACGACGCGGTTCAATTCCGTGCCGGCTTCCACGATGGTGCGCAGGCCGACGATGGTGTGATTGATGCGCGCGTAGTTGATGATGCAGCCGTCGGAGATGACGGCGTGGTCAATCTGCGCGCCGTTGATTTTCGAGCCGGGCAGGAAGCGCGGGCGGCTGAAAACGGGCGCGTTCATGTCGAAGAAATTGAAGCGCGGCAGCTCGGAGACGAGATCCAGGTTCGCCTCGAAAAATGAGCGGATGGTCCCGATGTCCTCCCAGTAGCCCTGGAAGACGTGGGAGAAGACGCGGCGGGTGGGGATGGATTGCGGGATGATGTGCTTGCCGAAATCGGACAGGGTGTTGTCGAGCAGCTCGCAGATGAGCTTGCGGTTGAAAACATAAATGCCCATCGAGGCGAGAAACGATTCGCCGGGCGGGATTTCAAGTTTCGCCTCCAATTCCGGCGTCAGCTTGAGGGAGTCAATCACCGCCGGGTCCGTGGGCTTTTCGACGAAGCGCGTGATGCGGTAATCCTCGGCGATCTGCATGATGCCGAGCGATTGCGCGGCGGCGCGGTTGACGGGAATGGTGGCGACGGTTATGTCCGCGTTGGTCTCGGTGTGCTGCGCGATGAGCGGGCGGAAATCCATCCGATACAACTGGTCACCGCTCAAAATCACGAGGTGGTCGAAGTCGTGGCTCAAGAAGTGGACGAGGTTTTTGCGGACGGCGTCCGCGGTGCCTTCATACCACGACGTGTTGGTGAGGGTCTGTTGCGCGGCGAGGATTTCCACGAAGCCGGTGGTGAACTGGTCGAACTTATACGTCCGCGAGATGTGGCTGTGGAGCGACGCGGAATTGAACTGCGTGAGGATATAGACGCGCCGGAAGCGGGAGTTGATGCAATTGGAAATGGGGATGTCCACCAGCCGGTATTTGCCGGCGAGCGGCACGGCGGGCTTGGCGCGGTCCTTGGTCAGCGGGAAGAGCCGCTTGCCCTGGCCGCCGCCCATGATGACACACAGAACCCTGCTGGTGTTGAGCGATTGTCGTCCGGTCTGCGCCATAAAATTTCCACCGAAGTTCGCCGGAAGCATAACACCGCCGC
This sequence comes from Verrucomicrobiota bacterium, assembly GCA_049519195.1. GTDB lineage: Bacteria > Verrucomicrobiota > Verrucomicrobiia > Limisphaerales > UBA11358 > UBA11358. The sequence continues at coordinate 287 of JBEKRA010000279.1, read as the reverse complement.
CGGCCTTCGGCAAGCCGCGGATTTGCGCCCCAAAAAGAAAGGCCGCGCGAACGCGGCCTTTGCAGTCAAACGGGTCGTTTGAAATCAGGGCTTGGGATGCAGCAGCACGAAATCGTCGCGGCGGTTCTTCTGCCACGCGGACTCGTCGTGGCCGGTGTCAGCCGGCTTGTCCTTGCCGTAAGAGCGGGTGAAAATGCGCGACGGATCCACCTTCAGTTTGGCAAGCGCCTCGCGCGCCGCCAGCGCGCGGCGTTCGCCGAGCGAGCGGTTGTATTCCTCCGTGCCGC
>JBEKRA010000278.1:0-3726 GCA_049519195.1 Verrucomicrobiota bacterium | reverse complement strand
CCGGACAATCTCTTACGTTCAGGGGCATGAGGTTTCCCGCAGTTACACAGTTTTCCCCGCCGTCAACATGCGTTTGGACATCCAATGCACGGCGTCCGGAGCCGGGTGGAGTGATCCCGGCAATTTGATCACAACCAACCTGTTTTACACCAGCGGCCCCAACCAATTCGCCCTTCAGTCCGTCATCCGCCCCGATGGCACGATGACCGCTTACAATTACATCACCAACGGATTATACCAGACCAATATCACCGTCAACGGCCAGGCCAATGGCAGTTACAGCGGCGTCGTGGACGGCGTGTCCAATGTGGTTGTGCTCAACTATTCCGGTTATACCGTGTCGTCCGCCGCCTACGACGTTCGTTCGGGCGTTCTCCTGTCCTCGGACACCTACGGCAACTTTGACAGTTATGGCCGCCCGCAACAGGTCACGCACCTGGACAACACCACCGAACAGTTCACCTACGACTGCTGCGGCCTGGACACGACGGTGGACAAGGACGGTGTCACCACCGAATACCTCTATGATCCGGCCAGACGGCAAATCGGCTATGAACAGTTCTACAACACCAGCGTGATCGCCTATACCAACCTGCTGGATGCCGCGGGAAGGACGCTGCAATCCATCCGCGTCGGCTCGGATAATTCCAGCATTGTCATGGGCCAATCAGGCTATGACCTGGCCGGCGAATTGATCGCCCGGACCAACGCCCTCAACGGGGCCGCGTTTTACACCCGCACCAACGACCCGGCCACCGGCGGACTCATCCGCACCACCATCAATCCTGACGGCGGCGGCGTAACCAATTACTATTACGCCGATGGTTCGCTGAAAAAGGCCGTTGGAACCGCGTTGCATGGCAGGGCTTACGGTTATGGCTACGGCACGGACGTCAACGGCAACACCTGCACCTACACGGTGGAAACCAACCTGAATACAGACGGCAGTTTAAGTTCCGAATGGACCAAAACCTTCACCGACATGGCCGGACGGACAACGGAAGTTCTTTTCGCGGATGGTTCAAAGAGCCTGTCGTTCTACAGTGCCAAAGGCCAGCTTTGGAAACAGGTTGACCCCGACAATGTGACGAGACTCTACACTTACAACAGCAGGGGCGAAGTGGCCCATGCCATCACCGCGTTAAACTCCGGCACCCAAGCCATCAGCAGCTACTCTTCCTTGATAAGCAGTTTGGGCACCATCACGGGCTCCGGGTCCACCGACCGCATTACGCAAACTACCAATGACGTAACGACCGATCACGGCGCCAATGTGCGCCGCTCCCGCACCTTTGTCTGGCTGGACGGACAATCCACGGGAACGCTGGTTTCCCAAATCGAAACTTCCGCCGACGGTTTGAGCGCGTGGCAAACCAGGTATCGCGACGCCAGCACGCCGGTCACCAGCACCAATACCACGAGCTACGGCGGCAACAGCCGCACGGTCATCAACAACGCCCCGGATGGTTCCTACACCATTTCGCTTTATTCATATGGCCGGCTGACTTCCGTCACGCGTTATGACTCCACTGGCGTTCAGATCGGCGGCGCCACCTATGCCTATGACGCCCATGGCCGCCAATATCAGGTGACCGACGCCCGCAACGGCACGACGACCTACGGTTACAACAATGCCGATCAGGTGAACAGTGTAGCTGCGCCGATGTCGCAGACCACCACCACGCATTACGACAACATGCTGCGCCCCGACTACGTAACCCAGCCGGATAACACCGTTGTTTACAGCGTTTATCTGCTCACCGGCGAACTGGGCTTGCAATACGGCTCGCGCACTTATCCGGTGGCCTACGGCTACGATTACGCCGGGCGGATGAAGACGATGACCAATTGGAGCAATTACAGCGGCAGTCAGGGTGCCCGGGTGACGACGTGGAATTACGACTCCCAACGCGGCTGGCTGACGAGCAAGGCCTATCCCGATGCTGCTACTGGAGCCCCCGGGACAGCCGGTCCGTCTTACACCTACACCGCCGCCAACCGGCTGCAAACCCGCACTTGGGCGCGAGGCATCACGACCACTTACAAATATGACAATGCCGGCGGTTTAACCAACGTGATTTACTCGGATTTGACGACACCGAGTGTGACCAATGTCTATGACCGTCTGGGCCGTTTAAGCAACGTCAGTTGGACCAACATCACCGACACGCTCTCCTACAATCTGGCGAATGAATTGCTCGGTGAATCCTTCTCCGGCGGCATTTTGAACGGCCTGTCCGTGACCAACGGCTACGACGCCGACCTGCGCCGCACGGTGCTGGCCGCCTTGCAATCCAACAATCCACTAACCCGACAATCCTTTGGATTCGACGCGGCCTCCCGGCTCCAAACCGTCAACGACGGCACAAACTCGGCGACTTATTTGTATGTTGCCAACTCGCCGCTGGTGGGCCAGATTACGTTCAAATCCAACAGCGTGACGCGGATGACGACGACCAAGCAATACGATTATCTGAACCGGCTGACGGCCATATCATCCTCTGGGAGCGCTGGCGTCCCGCCGGCGATTTCCTTCAATTACAATTACAACAACGCCAACCAGCGCACGAAGAACACGTTGGCGGATGGCTCCTATTGGGTTTACCAGTATGACTCGCTCGGCCAGGCAACCAACGGGGTGAAATATTTTGCCGATGGCACGCTGGTTCCCGGCCAGCAGTTCGGCTACCTGTTTGACGACATCGGCAACCGCAAACAAACCACGGCGGGCGGAGACGCTGTAGGGTCGAGCCTGCGGCTCGCAGCTTATTCGGCTAACAATTTGAACCAAATCACGCAACGCGATTATCCGGGGACCAACGACATCGTCGGTGCCAGCATCCTGACCAACGCGGTGATAGTGAACGGGCAGACGGCCTGGCGCAAAGAGGAGTATTTCTGGGCAACGGTCAAATCCAACAACACCGCCGCCGCCCAATGGGAAAGCGTATCCGTGGTGAGTGGCAGTTTCACCAATAACGGCAGCCTGTTGGTGCCGCGGACGCCGCAGAATTTTGTCTATGATGCCGATGGCAATCTGGTGAGCGACGGTTTGTGGACAAATGTTTGGAACGCCGAGAACCGGCTGATTTGCAGCACGAGCCTGACCAATGTTTCTTCCAGCGGACGGATGAAAGAGGAATGGAGCTATCTGCCGGACGGCCGATGGAGCCAGCGGATAGTTTCGAGTTGGAACGGCAGCGCGTATGTGCCGCAATACACGAACAAGTTTGTGTGGGATGGCCAGGTGCTGACGGCCATCGTTGACTACACAAACGGACTGGTGATGTCATTTATGCGCGGGCTGGACTTAAGCGGCACGATGCAAGGGGCTGGCGGCGTGGGTGGATTGCTGGCGGTGAGTTTCAAGACCAACGGCACACATTTTGTGGCCTTTGATGGCAATGGGAATGTTTCCGCGCTCGTCAGCGCAGCCGACGGAACATACAGCGGGAATTTTGAATACGGCCCCTTTGGAGAATCCGTCCGCGTGACGGGCACCGCAGGCAAATTGATGCCGATGCGATTCAGCACGCAATTCGCCGATGATGTGACGGGAAACCTAAAATATCTCTACCGAGACTATTCCCCAAGCACAGGCACTTGGCCAAATAGAGACCCAAAGGGAGAACTTGGGTTTGAGAATTTGCGAAATTCAAAGTCGTTTAGGTTGCGACAAACTATAAATCGATTGTCAGGAAATAATCCCTATTGCCTAGTAAACAA
>JBEKRA010000277.1:0-3735 GCA_049519195.1 Verrucomicrobiota bacterium | reverse complement strand
CGAATCGTAAATTGAAAGTGGCGCGCCCGGTCGTTTCTGAACCCTGTTTGCCATCTGGTGTTCAAGACCGCAAGTGTGGATTCGCCACCTGTTCCAGCGTTTATTTTTCATTGGGACCGCGTGTGCCATGGTTGGCGTGTCGGTGCGAGATTAATAAAAATTGGCGACCCCACCTGGAATTGAACCCTGTTTCGCCATTTTTGACAATCTCCGCGAATTGCTACTGACACCGCATGAATAAAGGCATGAATCGCTGTTTCAAAAGAAATCTGCGCGGCGCATGAAAACGGCATTTTGACACAAAAAGTGTTGGCAAGTGTTGGCACGGCCTCTGGTTTGCCTCTGGCGCGGGCGCGGATTGGTGACGCTCGGCGGGCGTTCCGGCGCGGCGTGGGGCAGCGTGGCGCGTCCGGCGCGGGCAAGCGGGGGGTGTTTAGGGAGTCTCCTTTGAGGCTGCCGGCAGCAAGGCATTCATGCACTCCTGCCGGTTTCTATGCGACGGGTTTTAAGAAAAAAAACACGCGTGAATCAAACTTCGTGTTTGACAAATCAAGCGCGTGAATACAAATTGTGTGCGTGCGGATTATTAAGGAAAGCACGCTGGCCGCTTTTGCCGTCAGTTACCCGCAGGCCGCAACCGGGTTGACTGTCTGGCGGCGAATCATGCGGCAGGAGCAATTCCGGCATTTTGCCGACTTGCGCCGGTGCTTTCGTGCGGCGGATCAGGTGCGTGTGGCCAGCGGTAATCCGGTCGTGGTGTTCAACGTATGCGGCAACACCTATCGGCTGATTTGCGCCATACATTACGACACCGGCAAGGTGTTCCTGCTCCGCTTCCTGACGCACGCGGAATACGACAAAGACCGATGGAAAACTGAATTATGAAAACACTGACGCAGCAACAAACCCGGCGTTTTGCCAGTCACGCGGACATTCCCAAGACCTACCGCGAATTGTGCCAGGCTTACCTGCCGCGCCCGATTCGTGACGACGCGCAGGACGAGGAAGCCACGGCCATGATGAACGCGCTCGCGGTCTTCACCCGGCTCAACGCGGAGCAGCGGGATTATCTCGACGTGCTGACGGAATTTGTGGACGAATACGACAAGGGCAAAAAAATCCGCTGGCCGAAAATCAGCGGCTTGGACTCGCTCAAATACCTGATGGAAGAAAACCAAATGAGCGCGGCGGATTTGTCCCGACTTTTGGGCACGAGCCGCAACTTGGGCGGGATGATTCTGCGCGGCGAACGGCAGTTGACGCTGGCGCACGTCCGCACGCTGGCGAAACATTTCAGCGTGTCCGCCGACTTGTTCCTGCCGTAAAGCACTGACTGCTCTGGTGACTCTCGCCGGGCATTTGGGCGCGGCCTGGGGCTATTGTGTGCGAAGGATACCGTGCCGGGCGTTATTCCACCGGGCGCAACCAAGCCAGCGGCGGCGGCGTTGAAAAGTTTCCGCCGGGGCGGACAATGCGGGCGGCTTGGCGAACGGATGTTGACTTATTATCGCCATGCGATAAGATGCTTTGGTGATTGTCACTTTCGCCTGTGCGGAAACCGAATGCATCTTTCGCGGGGAACCCTCGCGGAGATTGCCGCCGGACATTCAAAACACGGCGCGGCGCAAGCTCGAATACCTGCACCGCGCGCGGCGGCTGGATGATTTGCGGATGCCGCCAGGCAACCGGCTGGAAGCGTTGAAGGGTGATCGCAAAGGCTGGCAAAGCATCCGCATCAATGACCAGTGGCGGATTTGCTTTGAATGGCGCGACGGCAACGCGGAGCAGGTTGAAATCGTGGACTATCACTGAAAATTTATGAGCAAGCAAAATGACAGGCTGAATCCGGTCCATCCGGGCGACGTGTTGCGCGAGGATTTTATGAAGCCGATGAAATTGAGCGCCTACGCGGTCGCCAAAGCCATCGGCGCGACGCCCATTGCCATCAGCCAGATTTGCCGGGGCAAGCGGAGCGTGAGCGCGGAAATGGCGTTGAAGCTTGGCCGGCTGTTCAACGTCTCGCCGGAATTGTGGATCGGGATTCAGGCGGACTATGACTTGGAAATTGCCCGGCTGCATTGCGAGAAGCGGATTGAGCGCGACGTTCATCCGCTGGCGGAGTTGCAAACGGCGGCAGCCTGAATGTCCATCAGAGAGTGTTTGGCGACCCTACCGGGAATCGAACCCGGGCTACATCCGTGAAAGGGATGTGTCCTAACCGCTAGACCATAGGGTCACAAAAAGCGCGACAATATAATCGCCAGGCGTCCGCTGTCACGCAAATTCACATTTGCTTTGCCCGGTTTTTTTCAATAGCCTGCTATGAAGATGAAAATATTCATGGACGGCAAATATTACGGCGAGCGCGACGCGAAGGTGTCCGTGTTCGATCACGGACTGCTTTACGGCGACGGGGTTTTTGAGGGCATCCGCGCTTATCATGGCCGCGTGTTCAAATTGAAGGAGCACATTGACCGGCTGTTTTATTCCGCCAAGGCGATTCTGCTGGAACTCCCGATGTCGCACGCCCAGTTGATGGCGGCGACTGTCGAGACCTGCCGGAAAAATAAAATCCGCGACGGCTACATCCGGCTCGTGGTGACGCGCGGCGTGGGCACGCTCGGTTTGAATCCGCGAAGCTGCAAACGCCCGTCCATTATCATCATCGCGGACAAAATCCAGCTTTATCCGCCGGAACTCTACCAGCGCGGCCTCGACATCGTCACCGTGCCGACGGCGCGCAATTTGCACAGCGCGCTGAACCCGGCCATCAAGTCGCTGAATTATCTCAATAACATCCTCGCCAAGATCGAGGCGAACAACGCCGGCGTCGAGGAGGCAGTGATGTTGAACGCGGAAGGTTTTGTGGCTGAATGCACCGGTGACAATCTGTTCATCGTTAAGAACCGCGCGCTGTTCACGCCGCCGCTCTCGGCGGGCGCGCTTTACGGCATTACGCGGCAGACGGTGATCGAGCTGGCGGAGGAAGCCGGACTGAAAGTGTCCGAGCCGAACCTGACGCGCTATGATTTGTTCAACGCGGACGAATGTTTCCTGACCGGCACGGGCGCGGAACTTATACCGGTGGTGAAGATTGACGGCCGTGTCATCGGCACGGGCAAGCCGGGGCCGATCACGCGCCGGCTGGAGGAGGATTACCACGCCTTGACGAAAGTATCCGGCGAGCCGATATAAATTGTGCTGAAATCTCTTTTGTTAGAATGTAGGGGTATATGACTTACTACGAAAAACTCATTCGGAGAATGGATAAGTCAATGAAAACTCATCCCAATTCAACAATTGTGATGGATGCGAACACATTTGAAGTCGTGGCAACCGGCACTGATACCAACCGGCTTTCCAAACGGTCGAAGAAGCTTTCAGGCACTGTTGTGTTCCAGCGCCCGAATCCCAACCACATCATGGTTCTCTAATTCAGGAGAACGGTGGAACTGATTTATCCATATTCCGGCAAGCGACCCGTCATCATTGCTTCGATTGAGGATGTTCTCACTGGAAATTCTTATTTGTTCCAGATGCTTCTGGACACTGGTGCGGAGCGGACTTGTTTCCCGGCAAAATACGCGGCCTTTTTCGGCCATGACAATCATCACAAGGACGTGAAGGCTCACAATATGCACGGGCTCCCGCCGTTTCTGAGTTCGTGACCTCAAAGCGGGGAATCAATACGCTACAAGGGTGAGGGGGCGGGCATGGTGGAGGGAGCCCGAAGGG
>JBEKRA010000276.1:0-3744 GCA_049519195.1 Verrucomicrobiota bacterium | reverse complement strand
GAAATCTCTGCAAAAGGTGCAAATCGCTCGGAGCGCGGAGCATTGCTCCGCCAGAAACCTCAATGAATCGCGCGGAGCGATGCTCCGCGCTCCGCCTCCGCAGGACTTTTGCAGAGATTTCCGAAGGAATTCCCGTTCGGCGCAGTTTCATTAAATGTTCGGTGTTGAATGTTGAAAGTTGAATGTTCATTTTCACTCGCTCCTCAACGCCTCCACCGGGTCCATGCGCGCCGCGCGCCAGGCGGGCAGGAAACCGGAAACCACCCCGGTCAGCACAGAGACCGACACCGAAATGAGGACAATGCCCACCGACAGGCTGGCGGGAAACAGCCACTGGGTCACCGCCAGCGTGGCGACCCACGCAATGGCCAGCGCGATGAAGCCGCCCAAAAGGCAGATGGAAGCCGCTTCGATCAGGAATTGCAGCAGGATGGTGTGGCGTTTGGCGCCGATGGCCTTGCGCACGCCGATTTCGCGCGTCCGCTCGACGACCGACACGAACATGATGTTCATGATGCCGATGCCGCCCACGAACAGCGCCAGGCTGGTGACGAACAGGCCGATGATGGCAATGACGGCGGTCTGCGCGTGAAACCACGCGACAATCTGGTCCTGCTGGTTGATAGAGAAATTATCGGGCTGGTCCGGGCGCAGGTGGCGGACGCGGCGCATCACCTGACGCAGTTCCTCCTGTGCTTCGTCGAGCCGCGCCGCCGAGCTGGCTTTTACCAGGATTTGAAGGTTGGGCCGGCTCCAGATGTCCTTCAAAAACGCCCGGAGCGGCACGACGATGCGGTTGTCCAGGCTGTCGCCGAACATCATTCCCTGTTTTTGCAGGATGCCGACGACTTGAAACGAATGGTCCTCGATGCGGATGCGTTTTCCTAGTGGCGACTCGCCGCGAAACAGGTTGGTCGCGACGTCGTTGCCGATGACGCAAATCGGCTGGGTGCCTTCGGAGTCGGCGGCGGTCAGGAAGCGGCCGTCGGCCACATCCACGGCGCTGGTTTGCAAATAGGCTTCCGTCGTGCCGATGATGGCCACGCTGTCGGCGCTGCGGGTGCCGTATTTCACCGCATCATTGTCATCCGCCTCTGGCGCGACGGCTTGGGCGAGGGTTAACAGGCGGGCCACGCTTTCCGCCTCGGTGAGGGTGATCCGCGGCCTCCGGCGCATGCTCAACCAGTCGGTGTAGGAGTTGTTGAACCAGTTGTAGCGCGACACATAAAACACATTTGCGCCCAGCGCGGAGACATTGCGGATGAATGCCTGGTTCAATCCGTTGATGGCCGCGCCCATTAGCGTGACGGTGAGAATGCCGATGACAATGCCGAGCGTGGCGAGGACCGAGCGCATTTTGTTCGCGCGCAGCGCGGCCCAGGAGATGCCCAGGCCTTCGCGGATTTCGGCGAAGAAATTCATTTGAGGGAAACATTCAACGTCCAACATTCAACATTCAATTCCCAAAGAACTGCCATCGGTCGCGGCTCCATTGGATGTTGGTCGTTGAATGTTGAATGTTGGATGTTCATTTCGCCACCGTTTCGTCGCTGGCGATGAGGCCGTCGCGGATGCGGATGATGCGGCGCGCCAGCCGGGCAATGTCCTCCTCATGCGTGACGACAATGATGGTGTTGCCTTTCCGGTGAAGTTCGTCAATCAGCGCCATGATCTCCGCGCCGGTCTTGGAATCCAGATTTCCCGTCGGCTCGTCGGCGAGGAGGATGGAGGGCTTGTTGACGAGCGCGCGGGCCACGGCGACGCGCTGGCGCTGGCCGCCGGACAGTTCGTTGGGCTTGTGATGAACGCGGTCGGCCAGGCCGACGTTGGCCAGCGCCTCCAATGCGGCCCGCCGCCGTTCGTCGGCGGGAACGCCCGCGTAAATCAGCGGCAGCTCGACGTTGTGCAGCGCGTTCGAGCGCGCCAGCAGGTTGAACGTCTGGAAGACGAACCCAATCTCCCGGTTGCGGATTTCCGCAAGCTGATTGTCGCCCATTTCGCTGACGCTGATGCCGTTCAAGACGTAGCTGCCGCTGGTGGGCGTGTCGAGGCAGCCGATCAAATTCATGAGCGTGGATTTGCCGGAGCCGGACGGTCCCATGATGGCGACATATTCTCCGCGCTGGATTTCCAGCGAGACGTCGCGCAGGGCATGGACGGTTTCGCCGCCCATTTTGTAGCGCCGCGAGATTTGCTGGAGATGAATCAGGCTCATTTCAAGCGGAATGGAAAACATTCAACAATCAACATTCAACGCCCAACATCCAAGTCAACGGCGCAATGGACGGTTTCATTTGATGTTCGATGTTGAATGTTGAGCGTTGAATGTTCCCAAACAAATTTTCATTTCTTTTCAGTCTCGGTGTCCGCCCCGGCGGGGCCGACATGGATTTTCGAGCCATCCTGCAGGTCGCGTCCAATCGCCCGGTAACCGCCGGAGACGATCTCCTGGTCGTTCGTGAGGCCGTCGGTGATTTCCCAGTAATTGTCATCGCAGATGCCAATCTTCACCGCCACGGCCTTTACGCGGTCGCCCGCCACCGCAAAGACCACGTCCGTCGGCTTGGTGGCTTCGTTCAATTTGGAGGCTGAAACCGGTTTTCCCGCAGCCTTGCCAGTATTCGTGCCCACGACGATGTTTGTGCTCGCGACCGCGTTTGTGTCCACGATTGCATTGGTGTCCGCGACTGAATTGGTGCTTGACGCGGTGGAGGCGGCGGCGTTGGTTCCGCCTTTTTTCGCCGGGTCGGTTTTTGGCGCGGGCTTCATCGGGCGGGTTGTGACGCTGGCCAGCGGGACGGTCAGGGCGTTGGTGCGATACTGGGTTTCGATTTCCGCCGTCACCGACATGCCGGGGCGGAAGGCCGGTTCCTTGTCGCTGACACGGATGCGCACCTCAAATTGCGTGGCCTGCTGCGACGTGCTGCTGCTGGCGGCGGCGGTCTTGCTGCCTGAACCGACGGCGGAATTGGCGACATTCGTCACCACGCCTGTAAATTTGCGGTCCTTGAAGGCGTCCACCTCCAGCCGCACTTGCTGGCCGGGCGCGATGCTGACCACGTCCATTTCGCCGACGTTCACCCGCGCCTCGATCTGGTTCAAATCCGAGATGATCATGATGTCGGTTCCGGCATTCTGGACCGTTCCCAGGACACGTTCGCCGAGTTGGGAATTCAAGCGGGTGATGGTGCCGGTGACCGGCGAGAAAATCGTGGTTTTCGCAAGCTGCTCCTCCGCGCTGTCCACGCCGGCCCTGGCCATGTTCACCTGGTTGGTGGCGCTTTCCAACTGGGCGCGGGTCACGGCGCGCGTGGCCTTGAACCCGACGAAGTCCGATTCCGAAAGCAGTTTGCGGTTGAACAATTCCAGATTGCGCTCGTAATCGGCGTCGGCCTTCTCCGCGTTGGCCGCGGACTGGGCGAGGCCGGCCACCGACGATGCGTAACTGGCCCTGGCTTGGTTGACCGCTGCGACATAGACATCCGGCTTGATTTTCACCAGCAAATCGCCCTTGTTGACGAGCCGGCCTTCCTTGACCGGAAGTTCGGTAATTTCGCCGCTCACCTCCGGGCTGATGGTGATCTGCACGACGGGCTGAATCTGGCCGTTGGCCACGACGAGGTTGGTGAGGCTGTGGCGCGAAACCTTGGTGGTCTGCACCGTGATGGGCGGCGCGCGGTGTTTCAGAACCATGACAATAACAATGGCGGCCGCAGCCAGGCTGGCGGCCACAATGGCAATCCA
>JBEKRA010000275.1:0-3767 GCA_049519195.1 Verrucomicrobiota bacterium | reverse complement strand
GCATGGTCGGAGAAAACCACCACCATTATTTTACAATTCTCAATCGCATTGATGATACTTTCTCCGAAAGCGACTCCCACCTGACTGTCTCGAGGCGCGATCCAGCATCGTATGCCCGGGCCACCGGGTTGTGGCTGTTCCAGATAATGACACATCGCGTCCGCGATGTGTTTATCTGGCTTGGCATAACTTATAAATACATCGTGGCTCATAAAACACTGGAAACAAAGGATTCACTTCTGAGTTCCAAACAGATTTTTGCTTAAGAGTGTTTTTCTTGTCAACAGCAATCCTAATTACTTGTTGATTGCGCTTCTGGCCGCGCGAAAGCTGTTTCTTAACCTGGCAGCTTCCTTTAGATTGTCCGGCAGCATTCGCCATGAAAATCGCATTATTTGGTCTGGCTGGGATTAAAACCGGCAAACATAACCTCAAGGATCCGCGCTTCGACGAGGCCGACAAGCTGGTCGAGGCGGACAAGAAAACCTACGCGCAGGTGGACGTGGTGGGCGACGACCAGTTGATTGACGCCGACGCCATCCTGGTGTCGGTTGAGGGCCGGGCGGACATGATTTTGAAGGACCTGGAATTTGTGGAGACGCGCCTGGGCCGCGAACCGCAGGAGACCGAGCGCCAGGCGTTGAAGAAAATCCAGGCGTTGCTCGAACAGGAAAAATTTGTCTTCAATTCCGGCTTGGCGCCGGAAGACCTGCAAGCCGTCGCCGCGCATAACTTTTTCACCGCCAAGCCGATTACCGTGGCCGAGCCGAAGGATTTGGAAAATCCCGAAGCTCTGCTGCTGCGCGCGTTCGCCGAGGCCGGTTACATTTGCTTTCTAACTGTGGGTGGCAAGGAGAACCGCGCCTGGCCCATTCGGAAGGGCCTGACGGCTTGGGAAGCCGGCGGCACGATCCACACGGACATCCAAAAGGGTTTCATCCGCGCGGAAATCATCAGCTTTGCGGACTTCATCGAGGCGGGCGGCGAGACCCAGGCCAAGCGCGCCAACAAGATGCGGCTGGAGACGAAGCAATACGTCATGCAGGATTACGACCTGACAAACTTCCGGTTCAACAAGTGAGCGGCTTTGATTTCACGCTTTTGTCACAGCGCCGCGTCGTTTAGATTCGGGCGCATGACGTTTCGCTGGCGCTGGCCTTTGATTTTGTTTGCGCTCGTTTTGAGCGGCGGACCGCTTTCCGCCGCCAGCACGAGGGAACAGCGCGCCTATGGCGTCGCCGTGCTCGATTTTCAGCACGAAAAATGGAGCCGCGCGGAAACGGAGTTCGGCCAGTTCGTCGGCAAATACAAGGAATCCACCAACGCGCCGATGGCGTTGCTGCTGGAGGCGCAGGCGCAGTTCAAGCAGGGAAAATTCACGAATGCCATCGCCCTGCTCGCCGATGCCAGACATCAGGCAAAGGCCGGAACGCTGGCCGACCAATACGCTTATTGGATCGGCGAGGCGCAATTTCAGATCGGTGATTTTTCCAACGCGGCGGAAACCTGGATTGCGCTCGCGCAAAAATTTCCCGAATCGCAGTCGCGGCTCCGCGCCGTGGTGGAGGCGGCGGCGGCGTTCGGACAAATGACGAATTGGTCGAGGGTGGACGATTTGCTGGGCGACACGAACGGCGTCTTCCAGCGGGCAGCGCAACTATATCCCGGCAACGAACTGGTTCTGGACGGGCAGTTGTCGCTGGAAAATTCAAAGTGTCAGCAGCGTGATTTTCCGGGCGCGGTGGTGGTTTATGAACGGCTGACCGACCAGCGGAAGGCGCTCAACCAGATTCAGCAGTGTCAGGGCACACATCTGTTTTATCAGGCAGAAGTGGGGCTGGGTGATTTCGACGCGGCTCTGGCGGCCACGACCAACCTCGTGCGTATTGCCGGCTCGCCAACGAATCAGGAATGGCTGGCCACGGCTTGGGCATCCCAAGGCGCGGCGCTGGAACAACTGGGCCGGACGAATGAAGCCATCGCAGCTTATAGGGAGAATTTGACGACCAACGCGCCGGTGATGCGGAGACGGGAGGCGATTTTCGAAATCGCGGAACTGGAGATTGTGCGGGGGGGATTGACCAATGCCGGGGAGGCGCTCACCAATTTTCTGGCGCAGTTTCCCGAAGCCATTTCGGCGGACATCGCGCTTTTGACGGCGGGCGAACTGCGCTTGAAGGATTACACCACGCAACCGGAGGCGACGAACCAATTGGCGGCGGCACAGGAATGTTTCGATCAATTTCTCCGCGTGTTCACCAGCAGTCCGCTGACCGGGAACGCGTATCTGGATCGCGGCTGGTGCGGGTGGCTTGCGGCAAAATATTTTGAAAACTCCGGCGACACCAAAACCGCCGCGCAAAAATACTCTGAAAGCCTGGCCGATTTTGAAGCCGCCGCGCAGTCGGCAAACCTGCCTCCGGAATACCTAGCCGTGGCACTGTTCAAAACGGGCGACACGATGTTTGCGCTGACAAATTACGCGGGCGCGCTGACAAATTACCGCGCGGTGCTGGACGACTTCACCAATTTTCCGGCCGTGGCCGCGACACTCGGCGACCGCGCGCTTTATCAAATCCTGCGGGCGAATCTGCAATTGACCAACTATGACGGCGCGAGCAATGCGCTGGCGCAAATCCTGAAACAGTATCCGGCGAGCAGTCTGGCGCCCGGCGGCGCGCTGCTTTATGGCGAGGGTCTGTCGGATGCGCGCCAGCCGGCGGCGGCGCGCGAGCAGTTGCAACAATTTGCGGCGCAATTTCCCGATACGCCGCTGCGCCCGGAACTGGAATTCGCCATCGCCCGCACTCATGAACTGGAACAGGACTGGCCCGCCGCCATTGCCGGATACCAGGGCTGGCTGGATCATTTTCCCACCAACCAGTTGCGGCCGCAGGCGGTTTATGCCCTGGCGCTGGCCAATTCCGAGGCCGGAAATGAAACAGACGCATTCGGGCTGTTCACGAATTTTGTCGCGCAATTTCCCGCGAACGACCTCGCGCCGCTGGCGCAATGGTGGGTGGCGGGCCATTTCTTCGGCCTCGGCGGGGCAAATTCCGTGAATTATGTGGACGCGGAGAGAAACTACAAACTGATCTACCAGAACCCGAATTTTCCGACCAACGAACTTGTTTATCCAGCGCGCATGATGGCTGGCCTCGCTGCAATGGGCCATCAGGGTTACAACGGCGCCATCCGCGATTATTTCAAAATACTGGAGGGGGACACCAACTGTCCGATAGATTTAAGGGTGCAGGCCACCTTCGCCCACGGCGACGCGCTCATGCAGATGGATTCAACGGTCACAAATGATCCATTGCACAATTTTTCCGAGGCGACCAATGTGTTAAGCCAGATTTGCCAGAAGTATCCGACCAACGAACTCGGCGCGCGCGCGTGGGGCAAAATTGGCGAATGCGAATTTCAACTTGCCCATTACGACGCGGCGACGGACGCCTTCGCGCGGGTTTTGAGCGCGAACGTGCAGGCGAACATTTCGCTGCGCAGCCAGGCGCAAATCATCATCGGGATTGTGCTGGAAAAAAAGGCGGCGCTGGCAACCGGCACGAATAAAACCGCGCTGTTCCAATCCGCGCTGGCCAATTACCTTGATGTGTTTTATGGGAGTAATCGGCGCGATGACGAAACGGCTGACCCGTCCTGGGTGAAAAAGGCCGGTTTGGCGGCGGCGCGGCTGGAGGAATCTTTGCAGGAGTGGTCCCCGGCGCTCCATTATTACCGCGACCTGACAAACGCGTGGCCTTCGC
>JBEKRA010000274.1:0-3813 GCA_049519195.1 Verrucomicrobiota bacterium | reverse complement strand
AGTTCCTGAATCCGCAGCGAGATGAAGGGTGATTTGCCCTTTTCATAAACCACCTTCGGCGTCCGGCCGTTCGGCAGCGACAATCTTTCCGGCGCGTGCTTGTCGAGCAGCTCCTTTTGCGCCGCCGAGAGCCACGACATGACGACGGGCTTCACGTCGCGCTCCTTGATGTCCTTGTAACTCACCGCGCCGAGGCAAAGCTGGCCGATGACGTGCGTCTTGTCATCGTCGGTGAATGGCGGTAATTGCAATTCAGGGCAATTCGCGCAAAGAAAATCAAGCCGCGCGAGCCATTGCTCGACGGAATGGTCCCAATTGGGCAACGGCAGCCGCCCGGCGATGATTTCCTCGGTGAGAATCCTTGCCGAGGCGTCAGCGGGAGGCGGATCAATGCGCTTGGCAGACAGCGCGAGTCCGCGAAATTTCAACAACTCGGCGGCCACGACCCGTTTCTGTTGCGCATCGAATTGCACGCGCAGGTCGGATTCGATGTCGCCGGGAAAAAATTCGCGCAGCCAGGCGGAATCAATCGCCGTGGCGAGGGAAAGAATCGTGTTCACTTCCCTGCCCTCCACTTCGCGGACTTCGGCAACCACGATAAGTTCGCTGTGGCTGACCGCGCTTTCGCGGGCAAGCACACCGCGGCGGTTATGAACAAGTTCGCAGCGCAACGTGCCTTGATCCAGCCGCCGGGCCACGCGGTCGCTGAAGCCAATGAGAATGCACTTCTGCAAGGCCTCGTCATTCACCTCGCGCGGTTTGGTGTCGAGGCCCTCGCTCTTGGCAATGCGGAGAAATTGTTCCAGCAGCGGGCCGACCTGCCTGGCCGTGACGGCGTGAATGCCAAGCTTGCGGCAGGCGTCGAGTCGAAACTGGTTTTGCGCGGCATAATTCCACGCGCGCATGAGTATCCAAAAATCGGACGTGGCCTTTTCGCCGAGCAAATCCTCGCGAAAATCGTTGGTGGCCTTGTCCACGTTGCGCAACAGGAGGTCGCGCCCCTGCGTGAGAGCGGCAACGAGGCAGGCTTGATGCACACAACCGAATTCCTGGGCGGCCAGCAGCATCCGTGCGTATCGCGGATGAAGCGGAAAGGCCAGCATCTTGCGGCCAACGGAGGTAATGACCGTAGGACAGGCGTCGCGCCTGTCTCCATTTTTCTTTTCCTGTTCCGCTTGAGCGGGCAATTGATTGGAGACAGGCGCGACGCCTGTCCTACTTTGAAGCGCGCCCAGGTCCAGCAACAATTCCTCGGCGTGAGTGATCGAAATTTCGTCCGGCTTCTCCAGCCAGCGAAATTTTCGCAAGTCTTCCACGCCGGCTGCTTTCAGCGTCAGCACGACTTCGGCCAGATCGAGCCGTTTTATTTCCGGCAATTCCTGCGCGGGCCGGTGTGAATGTTCGTCGCGCGACCAAAGCCTCATGCAAACGCCCGGTGCGGTGCGGCCGGCGCGGCCCGCGCGCTGGTCGGCGTTCGACTGCGAAATTTTGTCAATCAAAAGCGTATTGATGCCGCGGTTGGCGTCGTAGCGGGGAATCCGCGCGAGGCCGGAATCAATCACCAGCCGCACGCCGTCAATTGTGAGCGACGTTTCGGCGACGTTGGTGGCGACGACGACCTTGCGCTGCTCGTAGCGGGCGACCGCCGCGTCCTGCGCCCTCGGCTCCAGCTCGCCGTGGAGCGGCAATAAAATAAATCCTTTCGACCCCGGCGCGTGGCGGATGGCCTCGATTGTCTGGGAAATTTCAAATCCGCCGGGCATGAAAACCAAAACGTCGCCCTCGCCACCGGAATTGACGTAATAACTGAACGCATCGGCGGCCTGTTCCCAGACGGGGCGCTTGTCGTTGTAACTCGGCTGCGCGGCGTAATTGATTTCGACCGTATAAACCCGGCCTTCGGACGACAAGACGGAGCAGCCAAACGTAGGACAGGCTTCCAGCCTGTCTCCATCTTTCTGTCCCGTTTGAGCGGAAAATTGATTGGAGACAGGCGCGACGCCTGTCCTACGCAAATAATCTTCCAATTCCTCCGCGTTCAGGGTCGCGGACATGACGACGAGGCTCAAATCCGGCCGGTGCTGCTCCTGCAAATCCAGCGCGCGCGCCAGCGTGATGTCGCCGTAAAGATGCCGCTCGTGAAACTCGTCGAAGATGAGAACAGAGACGCCCTTCAACTGCGGGTCGTCAATCATTTGGCGCAACAGGACGCCCTCGGTCACGAAGCGGATTTTGGTTTTGGCCGAGGTGACATTTTCAAAACGGATCTGGTAGCCGACCTCGTCGCCAAGTTTGACATTTAACTCTTGCGCGACGCGCGCAGCCAGCAGGCGCGTGGCCAGTCGGCGCGGCTGGAGAATCACCACCTGCCCGTTTCCCAGCATGCCGTGGCGCAAAAGCATCTGCGGCACCTGCGTGGATTTGCCGGAGCCGGTCGGCGCGGACAAAATCAGCCGGCGGTCGGATTTCAACCGCGCGATGATGTCGCGCTCGATGTCGTAAATGGGCAAACGGTCGGGCATGAACGCGCGAAGCGTAGCGGTTTGCGCGCGGGGAGAAAAGGATGTTGCACCGGCAGTGTCCGAATTTTGTGCGGAGCGCGGATTGTCCCAATCCGCAGCGGCTGGAAGGTGCGGATATGCTGCGAGTTGGGACAACTCGCGCTCCGCTTGCAAGTTTGAAATTCAAATCAGGACACTTCCGTTCCGCCTTCGCATTGACATTGCCGGAGCAACGTGGCTCAATTGGAATTATTATGACCGATGTTAAAACAGAAGACACGCTGGTCATCATCAAACCTGATTCGTTCTGGCGCAGCCTGAACCATCAGGTCGAGGCCCGCTTGAACGCGTTGGGGTTGACGGTGGTGGCGGAATGCACGCTCGCCGGCAGCACAAATCTTACTGAAGAAAAATGGAGGGAATTTTATTTTCCCACCATCGGGGACAGGCCGCCCTGCCTGGAGGGAACGGCGAAGTATATGGCTTACGGCCCGGTGACGATCATCCATCTGCGCGGAGAAAAAGCCATTCAGAAAGTTCGCAAGGCCGTGGGCGCAACGCGTCCGTGGCAGGCCGGTCCCGGCACCATTCGCGGAGATTTCTGGCCCGGCGCCGTGGAGGCGAACGCCCGATTCCGGTTGAAATTCCAGCAGCCGGGCGATGACCAATTTCTGTTCAACATGATCCACGCCTCTGACTCGGAGAAGAGTTTTGCAAGAGAAATCCTGTTTTTCGACAAACTGAAGGCTCCTCGGAAGGCAAAGTGAGATGTCGTGAACGGGCAGACGGTCGGGTATAGCCTCAATCGTAGCGGGCGGAGGAAGCTTCTGGCGAAATGATTTTTGCGCTGCCGATACAATGCCGGTTTTGGAGTCGTGATACAATTTTTGGATTGACGGTGGGAGGTTGAGTTATTAACTTCATGAAATGCTGGGTGGAAAGGACAATATCAATATGAAACGAGCATGGATTGGACTGGCGTTGGGATGTTTGATGTTGGTCTGCTGTGGGGGATGCATAAGCTTCCCAAACGTAAAACCGGAACCTTGGCCGGCTGAGAGCAGTAACCGGATCTTCAACTTTGTGGCGGAAAAAATGGACAGCACCGATCAGGCCATTGGGACGATCAAGAATCTCCAGACCGTTTTTGTGGAGTTCAGCTCCGGGATCCACATTTCCAGCTTGGAGGTGGACGCTTTTGGTATGCGGGCCAAATGGGAGTGGATCGAGACCGCCCAGAACACCCAATACGTCCCCTCCTCCGGAGGCTTCTTCGTGGGGTGGAATTACGTTCCGACCTACGGCGGTTCCT
>JBEKRA010000273.1:0-3848 GCA_049519195.1 Verrucomicrobiota bacterium | reverse complement strand
CCGCCAGCGTTGTGTGCAGCGCTCCCGCCGGTGACAACTCGCTCCGGACGATTTCAATCTCGCGCGCCATCCATTCGCCAAACACGCGGTCTTTGATTGTTTGCGCGTGAGCCGCCAGTTTCCCGGCATCAGACCTTTTCAAATCCCTCACGCGGCCCAAAGTCGCGTGACCCCTGAAATTTTCCGCACCCCGTTCGGCGGTGAATGGCCGGACAGCAGCTTCAATTCGTTTTTGAAAATCAATCAAAAGCCGTTCCGCGTCCTGAATGCCGGCCCAGACGACGCGCGGAGAACGTGCGTTGGGGAAAAAGCCGACGCCTGCGGCGCGCAAATGCAGCGACTGCGCGTTCGCGCAAACGGCGCCAACCGCCGCCTTCAAGTCTTCCAGACTGGCCATCGGAACGCCGCCGAGAAACCGGAGCGTGAGGTGGAATTGCTCCGGCCTCGTCCAGCCAATGGCGCGGCGCGGCGCAAGCGATTGCAATTCGCGCTGAACGCGGGCCATTTCGTTCCAAACCGGTTCGGGAATCGGAATCGCCACGAACAGCCGCAGCCGTCCGGTTGAAGTCTCGTCCGTCATCTTCATCATTCAACACTTGAAACTTGAAACTTGAAACTCGAAACTTGCCGCATGTCGTTGCCCGCCGATTATCATATGCACACGCCGCTCTGCCGTCACGCCACCGGCGAGCCGGTCGAGTATGCGAAACACGCCGCCGCAATCGGCCTGGCCGAGATCGGCTTCTCCGACCACTCGCCGATGCGGCAGGATAATTTTGACAACTGGCGGATGAATCTGGATCAATTGGATGAATACGTCGAAAAAGTCCGCAAGGCGCAAAAGGATTTTCCGCAACTCATCATCCGGCTCGGGCTGGAAGCGGACTATCTGCCCGGCCACGAGGACTGGATCCGCGAACTCGCCGCGCGGCATCCGTGGGACTATTTCATCGGCTCGGTGCATTATGTCTCGGACAACTGGGACTTTGACAACCCGGCCAAACTGTCCGAATGGAAAAAGCGCGACGCCTTCGATGTCTGGACTGATTATTTCGAGCGGCTGACACGGACGGCGGAATCAAAGTTGTTTGAAATCATCGGCCACGCGGATTTGCCAAAGAAATTCGGCCATCGGCCGGCGCGCGATTGCGCGCCGCTTTACGAACGGTTTCTGGCCGCCGCCAAAAAATCCGGCTGCGCCATCGAACTCAACACGGCCGGCCTGCGCAAGGATTGCCGCGAGATTTATCCGAGCCGCGAAATCCTCCAGCTCGCGTTTCAAAATGGCGTGCCCATCACGTTCGGTTCGGACGCCCACGCGCCGGAGGAGGTGGGAATGAACTTTGCCGAGGCCGTCCAGCTTGCGCGCTCTGTCGGCTACAAGGAATACCGCTGTTTTGTCCAGCGGCGGCACCAGTCTGTGAAATTTTGACCTGCCATGTTCGCGGCGCATTTGAACCGGAAACAACTTTCAACGGCTGTCTGCCTCGTGCTAGCCGTGGTCACGGTGCTGGTATATCTGCCGGTCCTTCACAACGGATTTGTCAATTATGACGACCCGGATTACATCACCAACAATCCGCACGTGAAGGCTGGGCTGACCTGGCCGGGCATCGTCTGGGCCTTTCAAAGCAGCGAGGCCGGCAACTGGCATCCGCTCACCTGGATTTCGCACATGGCCGATTGCCAGTTGTTTGGTGTGAATCCAGCCGGCCATCATTTGATTAATATTCTCTTTCACACGGCGAACACGCTGCTGCTGTTCATTTTGTTGAACCAATTGACCGGCGCGCTGTGGCGGAGCGCGTTTGTGGCGGCGCTGTTCGCATGGCATCCGCTGCACGTCGAATCCGTTGCGTGGGCGTCGGAACGCAAGGACGTTTTGAGCGCATTTTTCTGGATGCTGACGCTGCTCGCCTACACGCGCTACGCGCAAAGACGTGCGGTTCTCAACTCTCAACCATCAACTCTCAACTGCTTTCCCGCCTTATTTTTCTTCGCCTGCGGTCTGATGAGCAAACCGATGGTTGTGACGCTGCCGTTCGTCCTGCTGCTGCTGGATTTCTGGCCGCTCAATCGAATGCGGATTGCGGAATGCGGAATGCGGAATTTCAAAATGCTGCTTCTGGAAAAAATCCCGTTCTTTGTCCTGACAATCGCATCATGCGTCGTCACCCGTCTTGTCCAAAGCGGCGCTATTTGGTCAACCAACTCGCTGTCATTTCATTTTCGAGTGGCGAACGCTTTGATGTCCTGTGTCATCTACATCTCAAAAATGTTCTGGCCGGCTGACCTCGCGCTGATTTATCCATACCCGCACTACTGGCCGATGGCCGGGGTCGTCGCCGCGGCATTGCTGCTGGCAATGTGCTCGGCCCTGGCCATTTTGTGGGCGAAACGATTTCCATATTTCGCCGTCGGCTGGTTCTGGTATCTGGGAACATTGGTGCCGGTCATCGGACTTGTGCAGGCCGGCGTGCAATCCATGGCCGACCGCTACACCTACCTGCCGGGCATCGGCCTGTTCATCATCGCCGCGTGGGGATTGAACGGCCTGCTGAATTCTTGTCCGCAAAAAATCAAAATCGCCGCGTTTGCCGGAAGCCTCGCGCTCGCCGGCTGTCTGATGGTCACTTCCATCCAGTTAAAATATTGGCGGAACAGCGTCGCACTTTTCTGGCACACGGTTCAGGTAACCACCGATAATTACGCCGCCTACAATTGCCTCGGCACCGCCTTGGAAAATATCGGCAAGAAGGACGAGGCCGCAAAACTCTATGCCGAATCCGTCCGCGTCGAACCTGATTTTCCGCTGGGGCAATTCAATCTGGGCATGATTTTGCTGGAACAGGGCAAGCCGGATGAAGCCTCGAATCATCTCGCCATCGCCACGCAGCTCGCGCCGCGCGACCAGGTAATGCAATTTGATTTCGGCATGTTTCTCCTGCAGCATGGCAAACCGGACGAAGCCGCGAGTTATTTCAAAGCCGCGCTCGCAGTCAAACCGGATTTCCCCGAAGCGCGACAACGCCTTGACGAGGCATTGGACAAGGCCAAAACGGCTTCTCCAACAAACGCGATCCGCTCGACACCGTGAGGCGATTTTGCAAAACTCCCGCCAGTGAAACAATCAATCGTCACCCTGGATATGGAAGGCGTGCTGACGCCGGAAATCTGGATTGCCGTCTCCGAGAAGACCAAAATACCGGAACTGCGCCGCACCACCCGCGACGAACCGGATTACGACAAGCTCATGCGCGGCCGCCTTGCGCTGCTCGACAAGCACGGACTGAAGCTGTCCGACATCCAGCAGGTCATCGGCACGCTGCAACCGCTGCCCGGCGCGAAGGAGTTTCTGGATGAACTGCGCTCGCTCGTGCAGGTCGTCATTTTGTCCGACACATTCGAGCAATTCGCCACTCCCCTGCTCCGCCAATTGAACTGGCCGACGCTCCTGTGCCACAAACTGGTCGTCGAGAACGACCGCATTGTGGATTACAAACTGCGCGTGCCCGAACAGAAGAAAAAGGCTGTCGCGGCGTTCAAGTCGCTTAATTATCACGTCATTTCCGCCGGCGATTCCTACAACGACACCGCGATGCTGCTGGAGGCGAACGTCGGTTTTCTCATACACGCGCCGGAAAAAGTGAGAAAGGAATTTCCGCAGTTCAAAGCCGTGGAAAGCCACGCGGAATTGATGAAACTGATCAAGGGCGCGATGGCATAACGTTGGAGTTCAAGCTTTAGCTTGCGCTGTCGAATCGGTTTTCCCCTGAACAAGCTAAAGCTTGAACTCCAGCTTAATCTTCCGCCTTAAAAGCGCGTGATATCAAATCATGCACCGCCTG
>JBEKRA010000272.1:0-3872 GCA_049519195.1 Verrucomicrobiota bacterium | reverse complement strand
CAATCACCCCTTTGATGTCAGATGCATATCGCTCCACCAGCGTTTGAGTCTTCATGCCCTCTCTTTACCCCAACCACGCCCACACTGCATCTGCCTTTTGGTTCCGGCTCCGCCGGGTTGGGGGAGTGAGCAGAAAGATTTGGTTCACTACGACGGAAGTCTTTATTTCATCCGCGCCTCGGTCAAAAAGAAGTTGAAGCCCGGCATCTCGTTGAGCCTTCGGTTTAGCAAGTGCAGAGTCCCGCTCACACGCCGGTCGGCGGCAGGAATTCCAGCCGAAAATTCCCGCAATCTCCTCCCGCGCAAATGTTCGCATTTTTTCCTTGCCGCCGTCCTGACGCCGCAACATGTTTTGTCGAACCCAAGCATTTTCAATCGTCGAACCCGGAGTAAATTTATGAAGAATACGAATCGTCGGATGCAGAAATGGGCGGGTGGTTTTGCCGTCCTGCTGGCCATTGCCTTATTCACCGGTTGCTCATCGCGCGACCAGACCGAGACCGATACTGCCGATTCTCCCGATGCCGTGCAGGCAACTCCGGCACCGGCTCCAGTTCCTGCGCCGCCTGCAGCTCCGGCGGCGGTGACTCCGCCGGTTCGCATTAAAGCCGGCGCCACGGAGCAAATGAAGGATTCCGCAGGCAACGTCTGGCTGCCGGACCAGGGTTTTGCCGACGGACAAACGTATGCAGTGGCCGACGCGGCCATCACCAATACCACGGATGCTGCGCTGTATCGCTCGGAACGTTACTCAGTGACGGCATACCATTTTGTGGTTCCCAACGGCAAATACACCGTGAAACTTCATTTCGCGGAGGTTTACTCGGGCATCACCGGGCCGGGCGAACGCGTTTTTTCCTTCAATGTCCAGGGGCATGAGTTCAAGGATTTTGACATCTGGGTCAAAGCCGGCGGTTTCAGCAAAGCCTATGTTGAAAGCGTCAATGTGGAGGTGACCGACGGCAAATTAAACATCACGTTCACGCCCAACGTGGAAAATCCCAAGATTTGCGGAATCGAAATTCTGCCGCGGACCTGAAGCGACGACGGCGGATCGGTGGCTGAATAATATGTCGCGACGTCAGCCGGTCGCACGCGCACCGGGCGGCGGCGGAATTTCCAGCAAGAATTTTTTCGCCAGATCCATCACGCGCGGGATGTCCTGCGGTGGCTGCGGACTCATTGCACCGATTTCCCCGCAAAAACTACGCCGCTTTTCATTTTGCATCCGGCGCGCCGGGCGGTAACTTCTTGGGCAGTCCCAATTAACCGTTTCAAAACTATGCGCAATCACACACGGCATCTGATCTTTTCCTCCGGCGGTTTCGCCGCCGGATTCACGTTGTTGATTTCATGCGGCATCCTGCCAGGCCAGACCAACTCCGCAGTCGAGTCAGGCGCAGCGCCTGCGCCGATGATTTGGACGGCGGCGCAGGATCATCAAAACATGATGGAGCAGTTGGGGATCACGAAGCTCCGTCCCGGACCGAGCGGCCAGGTCAACGCGCCCGACGCCGCCAATTACGACCAGGCCAAGGCGAATCCTTATCCGGATTACCCGGACGCGCTGACTTTGAAAAACGGACAGAAAGTCACCAGCGCGGAAATGTGGCGGAAACAGCGCCGGCCGGAAATTGTGGAAGACTTCGAACGCGAAGTGATTGGTCGTGTGCCCAATAACGTGCCCAAAGTGACGTGGGAAATCGTGACCCAGGCGACAGACCGCGTGGTAGGCGGCATTCCCGTAATCGCCAAGCAATTGGTCGGGCACGTGGACAATTCCGCCTGTCCCGCCATCAAGGTGGACATTCAAATGACGCTTGTCACGCCGGCGAATGTCAAAGGCCCGGTGCCGGTGTTGATGATGTTTGGCGGCTTTGGCGGCAGTGGCCTTCCGCGTCGGGCCGGAGAAGCCGCGCCGACCGGGTTCGGGAGTTTTGGTGGCGGCGGCTTCGGCAGAGGCCCGGCCGGGACGAACGCTGCCGGGACGAACGCCTTCCCGCGTGGCGGTTTGGCGGCGGGCGGCGGAACCAATGCGCCCGGTCGCGGCCGGGGCGGCTTCGGCGGGGGCGGTCCTTCTTCGACGGAAATGCTGATCTCCAACGGCTGGGGTTACGCGACCATCAGTCCGGGCAGCATTCAGGATGACAGCGGCGGCGGTAGGGGGAGTAGTCCCGGCGGATTGACCAGGGGCATCATCGGTCTCGTCAACAAAGGCCAGCCGCGCAAGCCGGATGATTGGGGATCGTTGCGCGCGTGGGCGTGGGGCGCGGCGCGTGGTCTGGATTATCTTGAAACGGATTCCACGGTGGATGCCAGACACGTGGGCATCGAAGGCGTTTCGCGTTACGGCAAGGCCGCGTTGGTGACGATGGCTTTTGAACCACGCTTCGCGATGGTCCTCGTCGGCTCTTCCGGCGAAGGCGGAGCCAAGCCGCACCGGCGCAATTTTGGTGAAGCGGTGGAGAACCTCACCGGTTCCGGCGAATACCACTGGATGGCGGGCAATTTCCTGAAATACGGCGCGGCCGAGGCGATGTTCGGCGGCAAGAATGCCAACGACCTGCCGGTGGACTCGCACGAATTGATTGCGCTGTGCGCGCCGCGTTTCACGTTCATCAGCTATGGCCTGCCGGAACGGGGCGATGCCAACTGGCTCGACCAGCAGGGCAGCTACATGGCCACGGTCGCCGCCGGACCGGTCTTCCGTCTTTTGGGTGCGAAGGACATTGGCGACACCAACGACTATCACGTCGCAAAAATGCCGCCGTTCAACACCGGCCTGCTCGACGGCGAACTCGCCTGGCGCCAGCATGACGGCGGGCACGAAGACCAGTCGAACATGAAATACTTCATCGCCTGGGCCAACAAACTCATGCATTACGCGCCGGCAAAGTAACACCATTCACCGGCCTTCCGGGCGAGCAGCGGCGCGGAAGGCGATGGCGAACGGCGAAAGAAAAGGACTTTTCCCTCCGCGCCAGTTCCGCGCTCACGCGCCGGGCGGCGGCAGAATTTCCAGCCCGAATTTTTTCGCAATCTCCATCACGCGCGGCATGTCCTGCGGTTGCCGCGGACTCATCGCTCACCATAAAACCGCGCGTCACGCCATCCAGGAAAGAGTTTTTCCGTTTTTTTCTTGCCGCTGACGCAATACTTCAACATATTTTCCGAAACCATGAATCATAAACCATTGAATCCAGGAAAAACATTTATGAAAAATACGAATCGCCTGATACAGAAACAGGCCGGTTGTTTTGCTGTTGTGCTGGCCATTGCTTTAACAGCGAGTTGCCAATCAGCCAGGGCGCAGACCGCCACAAATACTAACACCCCTGCCGCTGCTACGCCGGCCACACCGGCGGCCACACCGGCGGCTGCGCCGGCCCAGCCTGCAACTCCGGCGCCGGAAGCCGCGCCCGCCGCCCCGGCCGCAACTGCCGTTACTTTGACCCCGCCGGTCCGTATCAAAGCCGGCGTCACTGAACAAATGAAGGATTCCGCGGGCAACGTGTGGCTGCCGGACCAGGGTTCCGCAGATGGGGAAATCTATGAAGCGACCGATGCAACAGTCACCAACACCCCGGATGCCGCGCTTTATCGCACGGAGCGATACAGCATGACGGCATATTCCTTTGCCGTTCCCAACGGCAAATACACCGTGAAACTTCTTTTTGCCGAGGTTTATTCGGGCATCACCGGGCCGGGCGACCGGGTTTTCTCGTTTAATGTCCAGGGGCATGACTTCAAGGATTTTGACATCTGGGTCAAAGCCGGTGGTTTTAGCAAAGCCTATATTGAAAGCGTTGATGTGGAAGTGACCGATGGTAAATTAAAAATCACGTTCACGCCGAACGTGGAAAATCCCAAGA
>JBEKRA010000271.1:0-3890 GCA_049519195.1 Verrucomicrobiota bacterium | reverse complement strand
TCACTCCATCGGGAAATCCGCTCGTCCAACTGGCGACGAGGGCGTCGCCGGCACTTTTCTGCGACGGGGCGTCGCAGCCACCCGCGGGCCGGCTTCGGAATTCGGGATGAAATTAATCCCGCGAGAAAATAACCGTCAGTGATATTCCTGCAACGTCTTGACGCCGTAGCCTGATTTTTTGAGCGCGGCGATGCCGAGCGCGGCGGCCCTGGCGCCGCTCAACGTCGTCATGATGGGCGTGCCGGTGTAAATGGCCGTGGTCCGGATTTTGATTTCGTCGGCGCGCGGCACGGCGCCGCTGGGGGTGTTGATGACGAGCTGGATTTCCTTGTTCTTGAGCAGGTCAATCACGTTTGGGCGGCCTTCGAGCAATTTGAGGATGCGCTGGACTTTCAACCCGGCCTTTTCCAGGACGCCCGCCGTTCCGCCGGTGGCGACCAGTTCAAAACCCAGGTCCGCAAACCGTTTCGCCACCGCCGGGGCCTGCTTTTTGTGCGCGTCGCTGACGCTGATGAAAATCCTGCCGCCCAGCGGCAGCGCCGAGTTCGCCGCCATCTGCGATTTCGCGTAGGCGATGCCCATGTCGGCGTCCAGGCCCATGACCTCGCCGGTGGAGCGCATTTCCGGCGAGAGCAAAATGTCCTGCCCGTGAAAGCGGTTGAACGGGAAAACGGATTCCTTCACCGTCCAATACTTCGGCCAGATTTCTTTGGTGAAGCCGAGTTCCTTCAAGGTTTTCCCGGCCATGACTTTCGCGGCAAGTTTCGCCAGCGGAAAACCAATCGCCTTGCTCACGAACGGCACGGTGCGCGACGCGCGCGGATTCACTTCGAGCACGAAAACCTTTTCGCCCTTCACGGCGTATTGGACGTTCATCAGGCCGCTGACCCGCAGTTCACGCGCCATCGCGTGCGTGTAATCGCGGATTTTATCAATGACCTTTTTTGAAAGCGTGTGCGGCGGCAGCACCATGGCGGCGTCGCCAGAATGGACGCCGGCAAATTCGATGTGCTCCAGCATCCCGCCGATGACAATCGTGCCTTCGTCCGGATTTTTGAACTGGCCGACATCGGCGATGCAATCCACGTCCACCTCGGTCGCGTCCTCCAGAAATTTGTCCACGAGCACCGGGCGTTCCGGCGATGCCTCGACGGCGAACTTCATGTAATGCGAGAGCTCGGCGTCCGAATAAACAATCTGCATCGCTCGGCCGCCGAGCACGAAGCTGGGCCGGACGAGCACCGGGTAGCCGAGTTTCTTGGAGGCTTCCAGCGCCTCCTCGGCGTTCGTGGCGAGGCCGTTTGGCGGTTGCGGAATTTTCAGCTTGTCGAGCATCGCCGCGAAGAGCTTGCGGTCCTCGGCAATCTCAATGCTCTGCGGCGAGGTGCCGATGATGTTGACGCCGTTCTTTTGCAGGCCGAGCGCGAGGTTGAGCGGCGTCTGGCCGCCGAATTGCGCGATGGCGCCCCAGCACTGCTCGCGTTCGTAAATATGCAAAACGTCCTCGAGCGTGAGCGGCTCGAAAAACAATTTGTCGCTGGTGTCGTAGTCGGTCGAGACGGTTTCGGGATTCGAGTTCACCATGATGGTTTCAAATCCGTCCTCCTTGAGCGCGAAGGCGGCGTGGACGCAGCAGTAGTCAAATTCAATTCCCTGCCCGATGCGATTCGGGCCGCCGCCGAGAATCATCACCTTTTTCGCGGTGTTGCCCTTGACCTCGTCGTCGCCGCGGTCGTAGGTGGAATAATAATACGGCGTGTAAGCCTCGAACTCGGCGGCGCAGGTGTCCACGAGCCGGTAGCTTGGGACGAGATTGAGCTTCTTCCGCAACGCGCGGATTTTATCCTCGGTGCTTCCGGTCAAATGGGCGATCTGCCGGTCGGAAAAGCCCAGACCTTTTGCTTTGGCCAACAATTCAGGATTCAGTGGCGGCATTTTGCCGGAACAGTAAGCCGGAAAAATTGGCGCGTGTCCAGCCGGGAATGAATCCGGGAATGAATCAGCTTGCCGATTCCCCGGCTTTGGGTTACGAACAGGCGATGAAACGATTCGGGCACGCACTGCTATGGCTGTTGTTGTTCGCCCCATTTTTCACCGGCGCGCAAATTGATCCCGTCAAGCGCGACCTGATTCAGCTCGGCTACAATCAGGCGATGGAGGGCCACGCGCCGTTTGCCGGCTACGCCTATTATTACCACAACCAGCCGGACTTTCTGCGCACGAACCTGACGCTGCGGCTGGCGCTCGCGCCGGTGTATCTGGATTCCGAACTCGGCTTCCGTGAGGCCTTCGGCCCGACCACGGATTTCGCCATCGGCCTGGCCGGCGGCGGATTCGCGGACAGTTACAACGAAATCCGCGGCGGAAAATTCATTCCGTCCGAATCCTTCATCGGCCACGGCGGCGAAATTTCCGCGAGCATTTATCACCTGTTCAATCCCGGCGACGAAATTCCGCTCAACCTGGTGCTGCGCAGCACGGCGCACTATTCCACTTTCAGCCACGCCGAAGACACGGCGTCCAATTTTCAGATTCCGTGCGACCGCGGCGACTTCAGCGTGCGCGCCGGCCTGCGCTGGGGCGGCATCGAGCCGACTCTTTTCCCGGCGCTGGCGATGGAATTGTCCGCGTGGTATGAAGGCACCATCCGCACCGACACCGGCGCGTATGGCTTTGGCGGCGACCGCGACGTGCAGCCAAACTCGCATCTCTTTTGGACGGAGGCCGCGCTGTCCTACACGCTGCCGGAGAGCCGGCAAAATTTTTACGCGCGCCTGACCGCCGGCGCGAGCGTGAACGCCGACCGTTTCAGCGCCTACCGCCCCGGCGGGTTTCTGCCGCTGGTTTCGGAATTTCCGCTGACGCTGCCCGGCTATGATTTTCAGGAAATCAGCGCGCGCCAGTTCGTGCTGCTCAACGTGAGTTATCTGCTGCCGCTCGAAAAGAGCAGGCGCTGGAACCTCGACGTGAACGTGTCCAGCGCGTTCGTGGATTATCTGCCCGGCGAAGGGCAGCCCGGCAACTGGCTCAACGGCGTGGGCGGCGGCATTTTGTATCGCGCGCCATCCGACCGTTTCAAAATCATGCTCACGTGCGGCTACGGCGTGGACGCCATCCGCTCCGGCGGACGCGGCGCGGAAAGCGTCGGCCTGCTCATGCAATGGGACTTGGAAAAAACGCACGGCGAGAAATTCAATCCGGCCCAGCCCAACCGCTGGCGCGGCTGGCAGTGGCTTTTTGGCAGATGAAAACTGCTTGCGCCGGGGCGTTTTGCCTGTTTCATTATTGGGCCGGGCGCGCATATGGTGGAATTGGCAGACACGCTACTTTGAGGTGGTAGTGGGGCAACCCGTGCAGGTTCAAGTCCTGCTATGCGCACCAATTTGATTTACCGGCCCGCGGCGCGGCGCACGGCTTCCTTTTTCTCCTCCAGCTCGGCTTGAAGTTTCTTGCGCCCGGCGACCCATTGTTGCCGGAGCGCCTCGGTCTTTTCAGCATCCCCGGCGGCCCCGGCCATTTCCTGCTTCAACGTGATTTCGTGCCCGGCGATTTTCGCGGCGTATTTTGAATCCAGTTCTGCGAGTTCCTTTTTTTTCGCGCCGGTTAGCTTGACCGTAGGCGCGGTTTTGTTCAGTCGCTCCATTGCCAGTTCGTAGGCGGATTTCATTTTGTTCCGCAAGTTTGCCGGATTTCGCCGGATGCGCAATTTTCTTCTGGCGCGTCCATCGCAAATCGTAAATCGTAAATCCAGATGCCGATTTACGAATTTGCCTGTCCCAAGTGCCGCCGGATTTTCAGCTTCCTCTCGAAGCGCATGAATCCCGGCCGCCCGCCGGTCTGCCCCAAATGCGGCAACAAAAAAATGTCCAAGCAAGTCAGCCGCTTCGCGA